>NZ_JAQFUL010000075.1:0-24934 GCF_027716265.1 Bacillus cereus group sp. Bc031 | reverse complement strand
CAAAAGTACATTACGTGTTTTTTAGTTTGTTTGAACGAAAGTTCATTTTGTTTTCGTTCTTAAGTTGATGGGCATGGAGGAAGACCCGTAAAAATAAGTTGTATGAATTACATTTATTATTAGATTGTGTTTGTAACTATATTTTGGAAAATTTCTGTTGATTTGAAATGTACGATAGTATATATTGTATATAAAGTATATATACAATATTTTTAAAAAGAGGTATTTGCATGCAAATCACTATTACGAACACTTCAAAGGAACCTATTTATGAACAAATTAGTGCCCAAATAAAAAAGCTTATTTTACTAGGTGATTTAAAACAAGGAGATGCTCTTCCTTCAATGCGTCAGTTAGCAAAAGATTTACGAGTAAGTATTATTACAACGAAAAGAGCATATGAAGAACTGGAAAAAGACGGTTTTATTAATTCAATTGTCGGAAGAGGGTCCTTTGTAGCAGAACAAAACATTGAAACTATGAAAGAAGAAAAATTAAAAACAGTTGAAGAAAAGTTATGTGAAGCGATTCAAAATGCTAAGCAAATGGATGTTTCTTTAAATGAGCTAAAAGAAATGCTTACAATTTTATACGAGGAGGAAAACTCTTGGAAAACGTAATAGAACTTCAAAATGTCAGTAAATCTTTTAAAGGGTTTCAAATAAACAATTTTTCGATGGAAGTAAAAAAAGGATTTGTTACGGGTTTTATTGGAGGAAATGGATCAGGTAAATCTACAACAATTAAAATGATTATGAATCTAATAAACCCGGATAGTGGAAACGTCTCCTTATTTGGCATGAACTATTCGACTGATGCGAAACGAATTAAAGAAAGAATTGGCTTCGTTTATGACGATAATGTGTTTTATGATGAACTCACATTAAAGGAAATTACTAAAATTATTGCACCTGCTTATAAAAAATGGGATTTTAACCAATTTACATATTATAAAGAGCTGTTCGAATTACCATTAAACAAAAAAATGAAAACATTCTCCAAAGGAATGAAAATGAAAGCCTCTCTCGCAATTGCCCTTTCACATCATGCTGAACTAATTATTATGGATGAACCTACATCTGGACTTGATCCTGTATTCAGAAGAGAATTATTGGATGTTCTACAAAATATTATGCAGGATGGAGAGAAAACTATCTTTTTCTCATCACATATTACAACGGATTTAGACCGCATTGCCGATTATATTACATTTATTCAAAATGGGAAGCATATTTTCACAAAAGATATTTATGCCATTGCAGAGGATTATGTTTTAGTCAAAGGACCACTAGATTTGTTAAAGTTTGATACTGAGCGTGAATTTATTTCTGTACGTAAGGCAAATACAGGTTTCGAGGGATTGATTGAAAATGCACATTCTATCGAAAATTTATTTGATAAGGATGTGGTGATTGAAAAACCGAGTTTAGAGGATATTATGTATTTCATGAAAAAGGGGGATTCAAGATGCTTAATTTAATTAAAAAGGATTTGATTTTACAAAAAACTTTCTTGCCTGCTTATCTCTTATTTCTAGTTACCTATTTGTGGGCCGGCATGGATGTAGCATATGTCATAATCATTTGTAGTGCCGTTTTTGTAATTAACACATATCAATCTGATGATAAAGATAATGCTAATATTTTAGTAAACTCATTACCGTATACTAGGAAGGAAATTATAAGTTCAAAATACGTTGGAACTTTACTTTTTACAATAGTAATCATCCCATTTTGTTTAGTTGGAAAATATTTCATTTTAGACAGCATGGAATTTCAACTTTCCATAGAAAGTTACATACTAGGCTTCTTGGCAGTCATGCTGATAACAGCATTTTACATCCCATTTTTTGTTGCATTTAAAGTGAAAACACTTGTACCAGTTTTTATATTTTTATCTATTGGAGTTATATATTTAATGAAAAATACTCCATATTTATTAAATAAATATGCTAATGGCGTACTGACCTTTTTAAAAGAGATTTCAGATTTGAAATTATTTCTTTTATTTGCTGTCATAGCAGTGGGGTGCTATGGGGTTTCATGGATATTATCTATTCGTATCTATCAGAACAAGGCTCTTTAATAGCAAGTTCTAAAAGGAGGATGGTTTAAATGAAATTAAAAAAAGAGCGTCCTAGTCGAATACGAAATTGGCTGAAAACTATTGGAGCATTTTTCGTTATGCAACTAATTTTTATCATCCTTGACATGAATTCGTGGATACCGAACTTCAAGGAAGGAGGAGTTGGGGATCGTCTCGTTAATTCAGAGTTCTTTACGGAATGGTTCGCTCCTTATAAAACAAAGCAATTTAATGTACTAACGGCAGTTATGGCTATTTTATTATTCCTAAATGTAGTAACAAGTGCAATAAAAGACGCTTTTTCTAGAAAAAGAATTAATTAGCACATAAGTTGACCTTGCGTCTTTTTAATAATGTCTTAACTATATTTAAAAACAACAGGAAAAAGATAAAAACTCCACTTATTGATGTTTCACTTTATCTTTTACAATGATTTCTTGAAAATTATTTGATTCTTCAATTTTGTATATTGATAGAGATAGATGCATTCGTCCCCCATACTGCTTCCAAAGTGTGCGCAGTAATTGTGACATATATATTTATACTTGTGATGACAAATGATGTGTATAATTTTTGGAAAGTTCGAAAATTATTGAACGAACTAGAAAAATTTAGTAATCTTATTTGTACGATACATACATAATAGTTTTACAGCGATTTTTAAATGAAGTATAGGGGACAATCGTTGTGGATCTTACGTTCAAAGTTGAGAAAACATGTTTTAACTACCGCGGCGGAGCAATTTGTAAACATGATAATAAAATACTTATTCTGCAAGGTGACAGTGAAGATTTTTGGTACGTACCAGGCGGTAGAGTGAAAATGCTAGAAAATAGAGAAGATGCATTAAAACGAGAGCTTGCGGAAGAGATAGGTGTTCCTATTAAAAGGAAAAGATTAATATGGTCAGTAGAAAATTTCTTTACACTTTCTGAGCGAAAGTTTCATGAGATTAGTTTTTATTATGAAGTAGAGCTACATGAATTACCTGCAAATGGAGCGGATCAATATATTTTGGAAGAAGAGGGTAGAACGTATTTGTTTAGATGGGTGCCAGTAGAAGAACTGCATACATATAACTTACAGCCTGCATTTATAAAAGAGAAAGTAAAGGATGTATCAGTTCACACAGAGCATATCGTACTACAAAAGTAAATGTATTCGGAGGGAGAAACGATGAAGGGGACTAAAAAAGAGGTACATATAAATGACAAAGTAATTCGTTACACACATATCGAAAAAGGTTCTAGTACGGTTTGCTTTATGTTCTCAGGTTCAGGATATAATTACGATAAGCCGTTATTTTATTACGCGACGATGCTTATGCTTGAACATAAAATTGATGTTGTACATATTCATTACTCTTACGATGAACAGGTAATGAATAAACCAATAGAAGAACTAACGAAAGTAATGATGGATGATATTAATCCCGTAATAAATGAAGTGTTGAAAAATGAACAATACAGCAAATCGATGTTTTTAGGGAAGTCACTCGGAACAATTCCGATTGCAAATGATTTAATGAAGAGAGAAGAATTCACGCAGTCAAAAATGATAGTGCTTACACCTTTACTAACTTTTGAATCTATTTTTGATTCTATTTTACATAGTAGTCACGAAGGGCTTTTAGTTATTGGGGATAAAGATCATCAATATAATGCAGATCAAGTTAAGCAGTTATATAAAACGAATTTAACGATTGATGTTATCAAAAATGCAAATCATTCTGTAAATGTTGGGGAATTTGAAACAGAGAATTCAATTGAAGCGATAGCGAAAATAATAGAAAAGCTTAAAGAAATTGTTAGGGAAAACTAACTTATCAATACATGCAAAAAGAGGTGCGAATTGCACCTCTTTTATTTTAATAAGCCTTCAACACATGAAGCAAATAATCTTTCCGGTTCAGCGGATTATAATCAACACGTTTTCGAGTAGGGAAGGGAGGTTTCAGTTTTGTGAAACCAGCTGGCTTCGTTGTAAATATGCCTTCTCCTTCAGTGAATGAATGAAGCATTCGCTGAAAATTCTCTGTTTTCGCAACAGGTAACGATCCTGTTAAATGGTATGAGTCATTATTGAATATCGGCTCGCTAAAAGTTGCTGGAATAGCAGCGAGCTTATACATTGCGGTACTAATTGCCTGCTCCGGTACAGTTAATTCAAACGCATTTACTGGTTCATATACATATGTTTCAGCTTTCTTTAAAGCATCCATTAAAACGAGTGGCGTTACGTTTCTAAAGTCACTCGCTGTTGTAACAGGGCTTGCATAACCTGTATGCGTTAACGTGACAGAAATATCCGTAACTTCCCAACCGTATAAACCTTGTTTTAACGTTTGAAATACAGTATCTTCAATCGCTTTATGAAATGCTAAAGGTAGTGAGCCAAGTTCAACGCCTAATTTATATGTTATGCCAGAATTAAGTTCACCACGTTCGACTTTGAATCCAACTGTTGCGTAAAATGGATTCGTTTTTTCGCCCATTACTTCAACGGAAATCCCAATGCCAATTGGCTTCTCAATACATACAACTCGCGTATTTGAAAAAGTAACCTGCAAATTATATTTCTCAAAAAGAGTCGTTTCAATTACTTCTTTTTGTACTTGACCGAAAAGGCGAATGTATAGTTCATTATGAACATCATCTTTCCACACTTTAATGAGTGGATCTTCTTCACATAGTTCCATAAGAGCAGCGTATAAATCATGAATTCGTTCTTTAGGTACTGCATCGATGGCAGCTTCCATTTGTGGTTCGGCAAAGTGAATATCTTTTATATAATCAGTCCGTGCACCGATAATATCACCAATTTTAATATCACTTAGTCCCCACACTTTGCAAAATTCTCCGCTAGGAACGGTAGAAGTTTGAACAGCATCTCCATTATGAAACATGCACATTTTTTTAATCTTTTCCTTATGTGGTAGAGACTGATCGCGCTGTATATCAACATATTTTCTAACGTGTAAGTTACCAGAAAAAACTCTTACATATGCAATCTTTTCTCCAGAAGGTTCACGTTCAATTTTAAAAACAATACCGGACAATTTTTCGTCTTGAGACAGATTATTAGCTGGAAGTAAGGTTGAAATATTTTCAAGTAGTTCAGATACTCCTATACCCGTCATTGCGGAACCGAAGAAAATCGGATACACATTTGCTTGCGCTATTTGTTTAATGAGTTCTTCTCTTAACATTGTGTCCGTTACGATTTCGTTATTTACATATGACTCAAGTAACGATTCATTATATGGTGCTAATCGTTCTATACAATCATCATATGATTTATATTCAATAATACGAGCTTCCTTTGTTCCTTCGTTTAGGACAGAGTAAAAGGGGAATGCTTCATTTGAAAGAATCGTTTTTATTTGCTTTACAACTTTTTCACTATTTGCACCACGACGATCAATTTTATTTACAAATAAAATAGTCGGTATGTTTAGTTTCTGTAACGTTCGCATTAAAATCTTCGTTTGTGCTTGCACACCTTCAACGGCAGAAATAACTAAGATTGCACCGTCTAAAACGCGGAATGATCGCTCCACTTCAGCGATAAAATCAGCGTGTCCCGGTGTATCGATGACATTTACTTTTAAGTCATCAATAAAGAAAGAAACGACGGATGCTTTAATCGTAATTCCGCGCTGCCTTTCTAATTCCATTGAGTCTGTTTGCGTACTTCCGCCATCAACTCGGCCAATTTCTTTAATCACATTCGTTTCATAAAGAATACGTTCAGTCAAACTCGTCTTGCCAGCGTCTACGTGCGCGACAATCCCTATATTTATTGTTGTCATATATCAATATCCTCATTTCATTTTCCATTTTCATTTCCTCATTTCTATTTGTGTATTGCCGCATTACAATCACTCTCCAGTCATTTGAATTATTACTATTATAATGTAATTTACATTTTTTGTAACGCTACAAAGCGCCTTAATTTGGAAAAAATAAAATGAAAACAAAATGCTTGCATTCTAAATCGATATAGATTATATTAATTGACGTATCAACTATTGATATATCAAATGATTTTTAAAATTGGATGTAAAGGAGGGGTAATTTGACAAGTTCATGCTCAAAAGAAGCGATTATTTTATATAAATTACACTTTCTAAACAAGGAAGTAAGTTCGAAGTTTGAATGGTGTACGGGTATGAGCCAATCTCGTTTAGAGCTTATACTTCAGTTATTTGAAGTAGGTGAAATTAGTCAAAAAGCACTTCAGCAAGAAGTGAACATTGATAATGCGGCGATTACGAGGCATTTAAAGCAGCTTGAGGCTAATGAAATGATTGTAAGACGTAAAAATCCAGACGATAACAGAATTACGTTAGTTTCTCTTACTGAAGAGGGACGAAATAAAATTCAGGCGTTTCAAGAGGAAAAAGAACGTTTTGCAGCATCTGCATTTAAAGGATTAAGTGAGGAAGAACGCGATAATCTTTTAAATATGTTAATTCACATTCAAGAAAATATAAAAGAACTTTAAAAAAGGGAGAATACAGCTATGACTAACTCAGTAAAAACAAATGATTTTAACGAAATTTTAACAGGACGTCGTTCAATTCGTAAGTACGACCCTTCAGTGAAAATTAGCAAAGAAGAAATGACAGAAATTCTTACAGAAGCAACACTTGCACCATCTTCAGTAAATATGCAACCATGGAGATTCGTAGTGATTGAAAGTGACGAAGCGAAAGCAACACTTGCGCCACTTGCGAAATTCAATCAATCTCAAGTAGAAACATCTTCAGCAATGATCGCTTTATTTGGTGATTTAAACAACTTTGATAACGCAGAAGAAATTTACGGTACAGCAGTAGAGCGCGGTTTCATGCCAGCAGAAGTAAAAGAAGACCAGATGAAAAAACTTTCAGCTTACTTCTCAATGGTTACACCAGAAGTAATGAAAGATACTGTACTTATTGATGGTGGTCTTGTAGCAATGCAATTTATGCTAGCAGCTCGTGCTCACGGTTATGATACTTGTCCAATTGGTGGTTTTGAAAAAGACCAAATCGCTGAAGCGTTCGGATTAGATAAAGAACGTTACGTACCAGTTATGTTAATTTCAGTCGGAAAAGCGGCTGACAGTGGTTACCAATCAGTACGTCTTCCAATTGAAAAAGTTGCAGAGTGGAAGTAATTTTAAAGAAATAAGTGAAATATGAGAGGGGAAACACCATGATTATTATTCACGCAATATTTCAAGTAGATCCAGCGAAACAACAATCATTTTTAGAAGAAATTCATCCGCTAATTCATAGTTCAAGAGAAGAAAGTGGAAATGTGTCTTATGATTTATATAAAGATACAGAAAAAGAAAATGTGTATACGATGGTAGAAGTATGGAAAGATGAAGTAGCGGTTGCGAGTCATAATACGAGTGAACACTTCACATCTTTCGTTAGCAAAGCAAAACAGTATTTAACTGCTCCTCTTGATATAAAAGCTTATAATGGAGAGTTAGTGAAATAATAAGGTAGAAAAAGATGACTTTAGCGAATGGCTGAGGTCATCTTTTTTTTGTATAAGTAGAATCCACTTTGGATCCAGTTATATTGATAGGTAAGTGTTGCTCGTATCCTCAGGAACAGTGGTTAATTGTTTATTAAATTCGAACATTCGGTTTATTAGAATATTTTTCCATGGTATAATTTTCTTGAAAATATAAGGTAGAGGGGAGTAAGTGATGGGAGAATTTCAAAGTAATTTGCATAGAGCAACGCAACTTGCAACGAAAATGAGAAATGCTTCAGATAGAATGCAAAGTGCTACTAGTCGCTCTATAAATAAGGCAACGCGTACGACACTATCTGTGAACTTCAAAGCACAAGAAGCAAATCAACAAAATTTACAGATCACGAAACAATTTTGCGTTGCTTTTCAACAAACAATTGATAATATCCATTCCGTAGCAAATGAATTTGAGAAAATGGATACCGGACTTCAAAAGACTTTTCAATAATGTAACAACCTACGTAAAGGGGAAAAGGTAGGGAGAAAAGATGAGTCAAGAAATTGAAACGAGAATCAGTCAATGTAATCAAAAATTACGAATTATATTTGAAGAACAAAATGAAAACCGAATCGCGCTGCAAAATCAAGAACGAGCTGAGGTTAGTTTTCATGAATGGAAAAATAGAAATAATCGTTTATTTAACCGAATACTAGAAACTTGGTATGGTGACAAAGATGCATTTCACCTTTTTACGAATATGCGGCAAGAGATCGGACAGTATGAAAGAAAACTTACATTCGAATTAGAAAACGAAAAAGAGACGTTGCTTAAAGAAAAACGGCATCTCAGTGAGAAAGAAAACGACCTTTCCTATGAACAGCAGCAACTACAAAGGGAGGTCAATACATGAGTTTAAACATGTATTTGGGAGAAGTACAAAGTCAAACTCAAAGTATGAACGCTATATGTAATGCTACGATTCAAAGTATGGAACAAGCCATTCAATCTATTGATGCCTTTGCGATAGACACAGTATTACAAGGACAAACATACAGTAGTGCAAAAGCCTACCTTGTCCAAACATTTCGGCCATTAGCGCAAGGGATTATATGCTTATGTGAAGAATTAATTCGCCAAAACGAAGCATTCCCAAACGATTTCCAAGCAAAAGTTGCTTCAACAGATGTTATCGAACATGAAATAAGACAACAAATACAAGAAATCAATCAATCCATTGCAAGTATAGAAGCAATCGAAGTACTTACACCAATGCCTGGAGTAGACGCAATTATTGCAGTCTTAATTGCAATGAGAAAAAAACTAGAAGAAAAACTAGAGCGTCTATATGAATTCAATCATTCATCCAGCAACAACTACAGCACCGCCCTCCAATTAGCAGCTAGCATCACAGCCGGACTCGCTGAAGTTCAAAGCGGGAAAGGATTTAGTCCTGTGAGTGGTACGTTTAGTACACAACGGTTGAATATGGATTGGGTGAGTTCGATTCAGGGGATTATAGAAGAAACAGCTCGAAAAAATGATCAGTCAATTAAAGATATAGAAACAAATAACATAATTGAGAAGAAATCTCCGGTTAGAAATGCTTGGGACGATGCGACAGACAGTATAGTTGGCACGTTTGAAACAGCGAAAAAGATGTGGGAAGCTATTCAAAGAGGATCGGGGAAAGCTATTGGTGATGAAATCGAGTCCGCAATAGCTTTAAGTAATATGGACATAGGAACTTTTATTAATGTAACCTATGCACTTTTCCATTTGGATGAAACTGCAAAAAATATGTGGCATGCATTTTCAAATAAAATAAAACGAGATATGATAGAGGGAGATGCAGAGAGTCGTACAGAATTGACTACCTATGGATTAACACAAATAGCTACCACAATATTAGGCGATAGGGCACTAAATAAAGTAGGCCATATCACAAAAGGAGCAAAAGCATCAAGTGGAGTAAGTACATTTGCTAATGCAGTAAAACTAGCAAAAGAATTGAAGCCTACGCTTGAAATGTTACAATCATTTAAGAGAGAGGCTTCCTATGCATTCTCTAGTGTTGGTGGAACTGTTGTAACCAAAATACCTCAAGGTGAATTGATAGAAGCTTATTATAAGTTTGCGAAGTCTAAAGATGGTGGTAAGGGTACGGGTGATACTAGATTTGCTTATAAGAATAATCCTATGGATAATCCAAAGGCGGCAAAAGATATACATGAAAATCCAGATGCAGTTTATGGGTTTTCTCCAAATCCAAACTCGGAGAGTATAGGTGGATTTGCTGATGCACTAGACTGGACAAATCCAGAACAAGTGGCTCAGGCAACTGTAAGAAGGCAGAGTTATCATGATAAAAATGATAATATTATAGAACTAATTAATAAAATGAAGAATGAGGGAAATTCAATTGAAGAAATTGCAAGAGCGGTAAATAATCAAAGAAATCAGAATCGATTAAATGATTATATAGATGATCCAAAAGGACTAGAGCGTGTAATGGCTAGAAATGAGGTTAAATATGGTAATCCACATGGTCCAACAGCAGAATTTTCATTTAATAAGTATGGTTCATGGGAAAAAGTGATCGAAAAGTCAATGAGTGCAAACCCAGGAATGGACGCATGTTGTGGTTTATATGATAAATATTATCATTTATATAGAATTGGGAGTAAGTAATAATTTATTGTATGGTTAAAAATGATAATCTAGTAAGTATACTACTTGGGAAGGTGTGCAAGAATGAATGATACTAAAATAAATATTATTTATGAAGACTTTGATAAAGATAACATAATTATTTTTTTTGAAAAAAACGGAAGAAACATGTGCCTTACTTTTGGATTATATGAGTTTGAAAATGAGATGGAGTATTGGGATATGCCAACTAAATTAAAAAAATATAATGGGGAAATAGGATTTATTTTTGATAAAAATATTAATAGAATTGATTTAGAAATGGAAATAGCTCGATTTATAAAACATAATGATTTAAATAAACTAGATTTTTAATGTGTTTTCAGGAGAAAAATAAGGTAACTATTCAGCTGCCAAATTGATTTAGTTATTTAATATTTTTATTTACATCCGACAATAATTATACAAATCGGGATGTCTGTTTGATGAAGCGTAATAGATATGATGTTTTATTTTTAGGGAAATGAGACTCTGAGATTACAACTCATAGTGATTAGTTGATAAATATAAATATCTGGAATGGGCAAAAAACTAACGAACTCGTACAAACTCGTAAGGTTTAATGTAGTAATTGTCATAACATACAGAAGGTGTCATGACAACTACTACAAAACGTACAAATTTAATACTACTTAAAAACATATGAACTTAAAGCACTTGGTTGTCTATTTGAGACAATAAGTGCTTTTTTAATTGAAAGGTAAGCTATAAATTTATCGAAATTATTTTTATGAATTAAAGCTAACAGAATATGCATATAGGCTTCAATTGCAGGTATATAGTTTGTTTTTCAATGTCAAAAAACATTAAAAAAAACAGGGCAATATTATTAAATAGCCGGGTCCATTGTAGAAATATTTGAAGGTATTTCGCTCATAGGCGGATCTAATTTCTTAACTATCGTCGCAGAAGTAGGAACTGGTGGGTTAGCATCACCAATTGTTATTCCATTAGATATAGCAGCAACAGCTGCTGGGGCTAGTCTTTTTGCACATGGTGGATTTGTATGGGATAAATCGATTCAAAATGCTAAGGATACTCTTCAAAGAATCCAGTCTTCTGGTGGAGGAGTTAAGGGGACTAATAATGCTGGTAAGAGCCTGAGTAAACCTAAGACAATAAATAATGTACAACAAGCTAAAATAAAGCAAAAAGAAATTATAAACGAAGTAGAAAATGGTAACGTTAAACTTAAAACTAATAAACAAAAAGGTAATTATGGAGAAATGAAAATGGATGTTCATTTCGAAAGTAAAGGTTTTGATAGAATTAGTAACGATAGAGTAACGAGTTTAGATGATAAAATAGTTAAAGGAATAGACGGGGTTTATTATAATCAGGGCCCACCTCCGAAATATATAATCGGCGAAGCTAAATATGGTGGTGCTAAACTAAGTAAAACTAAAGATGGAAGACAGATGAGCGATACTTGGGTAGAGGGAAAGATTAGGCTAGAGAAAGCAGTAGGAAAAGATGCTGCTGATGATATTTTGTTAGAGGGATATGATAAGATACTAGTTAATATTAAAGAAGACGGCTCTATTATAACCAAAAAGTTAGATGATGCAAGAACTATAAAAAAATAAGAAGGGTTGTTTAGAAATGCTAAGGGATACACTTAAAGACAAAGAATATTTTTTGGAGTATATTTCTGAAGAAGAAGATAGAATAAATAAATTTGAAACAAAATTACGCAATAATGAAGTGCGAGAAGATAGGATTTTAAATGTGAGAAAGAAGGTATATGATTTAGAATATCAAATTTTAATAGCCAAATATTCTATGGGGGAACCAATAGAATCCTTGATAGACGACTATAAATTAATAGCCGGAAAAATGGAGGAATTTTGGGATATTAATCTTTATGAAGATATGTTGTGGATGCTTTCTATAGGTATTATGCTGGAGATTGATAAAAATACATTTGATATTCTTGCAAAATTAGTAGAAAAGCATAAGGTGAATGATTTTTTATATAATTTTATCATTCATTATAGAAATGAAGAAGTGAACTATCAAAACAGTAATTGGTTATTTGAAAAGCCATTTAAAAGTCTAATTAATGTCATGATGTGTAATGATAATACAAAATCTTGTGAATTCATGAAAGAATACTTGTTAGAGCGATGGTATGTGGGGCATAATGATATGGGATGGTATGAATGCCATAAACACCAGGAAAAATTATATTTTGGTTATTGGAGTTTTGAAAGTGGAGCAATCGCAAAGATTTTAAAATTAGATGATTCAAGTTTAAAAAATACTTTATATTACCCTTATGATATGGTGCATTATCAAGAAAAATAAATGTAAGAATCCACAGTGATAAATTTTTTACACTGTGGATTTTTAAGTTTGTGTTAAAGTACCTATTAAGGGTACGGCTAACGGTAAACCTAGCAGTAAAAAAACACAACTGTAGATAATTTTGATGCAAAAACAGCTACAAATAAGCAAAAAGGTAATTATGGTGAAATAAAATCTAGTGACAATTTACTGAATAATCAAAGTTTAAAAGAAGCTGGATTTGATTTAAAGCCAGTCGGAAAAAGTACACCGTCAGGTATAAATGATAAAATAGTAAAAGGAATTGATGGATTATACGAAAATACAAATGCAGAATCAAAGATCAAATACGTTATAGATGAAGCTAAATTTGGTAGTTTACAATTAGGGAAAACTAAAGATGGACGACAAATGTCAAATGATTGGTTGAATGGTGCGAAAACCAAAAAAATAGAATATTTAAAGCTGTTGATGGAGATAAGAAATTGACAGATAAGATTAAAAGAGCGCTGGAAAGAAATCAAGTAGAAAGAGTACTATCACAAGTCGATAGTACCGGAAAAGTAAAAGCATATAGGTTAGATGCAAAGGGAAATATTATTGGAGAATGGCCATAATTTAGAAGCTAGGAGGAATCAAATAGAGTGAGATTTTGACAATGCTCTTATTGATTGGGGGCATATAGGGGAAAGAGAAGTTGGATATTTAAATCTAATTTGGATGATGTCTCTAGGAATTTTATTAGAGACGGAGAAAAAGAATCTTGTAAGTTTAACTAAGCTAGTTGAGAAGGAAGATATGAACGACGCAGTAATTGATTTCCTCTTATGCGCTAGTGATATCGGATACACAAATATGACGAACAGATATTATAAAGAAAATCCATATGTAAAAACGAGAGAGATTATAGAACTTGCACAAATAGATAAAAAAGAAGCATCTAAAAGATTACAAACGTACATGGAGAAAGAATGGTTTAAAGGCCATTATGATTATGAATGGAAAAATGCGCATAAAGAACCTGGATATGTAGGGTATTGGAGCTTTGAGACAGCTGCAATAGTAAAGATACTCGGACTTGATGATACAAGTTTAAAAGATAATAATCATTATCCATATGATTTGGCACATTATAAAAATGAAATGAAATTTAAGCATATAGACCTAAGTGAATATCACTATGAAGATGAGACAGAAGAAATCGAGGATATAGTAGAAGGAATTGAACATAATCCTGCATTGGAAAATATTATTCCGCCAAAATGGCATTCATTGGTCAATGAATTGATTCATGACTATGAGAATATGGATGATAGTAGTTTTTATGAAAAATACAAAAAAACGATAGGAATAGGTCAAGTGTGGTTCTTACCACAAGAGTATGAAGAAGAAAATGAGCAAAAAAATCTATTAGGAAGTTTAATTTTGTTTGCCCTGACGGTAAGAGATTATATATTACAACTGGACTATAAAGAAGATTTAGAAGACTACATTGATAATCTTAAAAATTTCTGGAATGGATCAGAAACAAAGTTAATTCAATTTATGTTAGAGAATGATCAAAATTATTATGCATGGGTACCAAAAGAAGCAAACATCCCAAATATGTATGAAGTGAAGATAGAGAGTGTCGATGTAGAGGAAGTTTTATAACGAGCAAATCAAAATATTGTGCATCATGAGTAACGTTAAAAAACTAATTTATACGGAATGTAATGAATTAAGAGGTTAAAAATAGTGGTAGTTTGGAGAATCCAACTGCCACTATTTTTGTGTTTACGAATGGTTCTGTAAATTAAGTAGAGTATTTCAGAGTATATATATTATGTAGGAGAAGTAAATAAGTTAAAGGTGCTAAATAAAATCGGTCATATCGCAAAGACATCAAGTGGAGTAAGTACATTTGCTAATGCAGTAAAACTAGCAAAAGAATTGAAGCCTACGTTTGAAATGTTACAATCATTTAAGAGAAATGCTTCCTATGCATTCTCTAGTGTTGGTGGAACTATCGTAACCAAAATACCTCAAGGCGAATTGATAGAAGCTTATTATAAGTTTGCGAAGTCTAAAGATGGTAAGACTACAGAACCATACGATATAGTACCGTATAGGCCAAGGAATTCACCACTAGAAAATCATCATGGCGTTATGGATGTATGGGCTAAACATAATGTCCCCGATTATGTTAGTAGAGGGGCGAATGCTCCAACTATAGCTTTAACTAAAGAGCAACACAATGCTACTAAAGCTGTTTATAGACAATGGCTCTTTGAAAAACAGGGAAAAGGTTGGAGGTAAAGTAGATTGGAAATCTGTTTCACCAAAAGAAATACAAGAATTGACGGGAAAAATGTTTGATGCTGCGAATGTACCACGTTTAGCTAGACAAGAGTATTATAGGGCCTTTAATTAATATAATTTTAGGGAGTAATTTAGATGGAAAATATTAATCAGTTGATTAAAAAAGTAAAATCATTACCTAATTGTCGAGTTCAGGAGCCTATAGAATTACCGATAATTGATAAGAATAAGCATATGCTACCAGGTGATTTAAAAGAATTTTATAGTCTTTGTGGTGGTCTAACTTTATTTGAAAATGAGGAATATCCTATTCATATTGTTACCCCAGAGGAGTTTATTTTGGCTAATCCCGTAATTGTAGGAGAGTTATGTGAAGAAGATATTTCATCAAGTTGGTATATTATATGCAATGATGGTAAGGATGAATATTTAACAATAGATCTTAGTGAAGAAAGACTAGGTAGATGTTATGATAGTTTTTTTGATCGACATGGAATAGTTGGGGAGTCGCAAATTATCGCAACTTCATTCACTAACTTACTTGAAAAACTTATTAAGAATAATGGACAATATTGGTATTGGCTAAAGAGTGAATTTGAATCACTTGGAGATGCTTATGATGATCAAGAGTGAAAAAGAGGGCCTTTAAGTGGGATAAGAAAGTGAAAGGGTTTTTGAAAGTATGTACTCTATGATGGTTGTACCATCATGAAGTACTATGTGCAATGATAGAATAAGAAAACGAGGTACGAGCTTAGGCGAAATGACATTTTATTGGGCGATGAATATAAACACATGGAATGGGCATGAAACTAACGAACTCGTACAAACTCGTAAGTTGTAACGTAGTAGTTGGCCCGACATAGAAAAGGTGTCATACTGTTACTACAAAACTTACAAATTTATGCTACTTAAAAACGGATGAATTTAAAGCACTTGGCTGTCTATTTGAGGCAATAAGTGCTTTTTTAATTGAAAGGTAAGCTATAAATTTATAGAAATTATTTTTATGAATTAAAGCTAACAGAATATGCACATAGGCTTCAATTGCAGTTATATAGTATGCTTTTCAATGCCAAAAAACATCAGAAAAAGCAGGGTAATATTATTAAATAGCTGGGTCCATTGTAAAAATGTTTGAAGCTATTTCGCTCATAGGCGGATCTAATTTCTTAACTATCGTGGCAGAAGTAGGAACTGGTGGGTTAGCATCACCAATTGTTATTCCATTAGATATAGCAGCAACAGCTGCTGGGGCTAGTCTTTTTGCACATGGTGGATTTGTTTGGAATAAATCGATTCAAAATACTAAGGATACTATTCAAAAAATCCAGTCTTCTGGTGGGGGTAAGGGTACAGGTGATTTTGTTAAAGTTAATAATGAAACTATAATAAATACTGCAACTTCTCCTAAAAAGGGTGGAGAGACTGTTGTAGGTCATGCTTTACAAAAACATGCAGGAAGAAATCCAGATATTTGGGGGAAAGTTAAAGGTGGCCCTGACCAAATAAACCAAACTGCATTGAAACATCTTAAAGAAATAATGGATGGACCAGGAGGATTTATAAAAATTAAAAGTCCTAAAGGAATAGAGTTTTTGGAGAAAAAACTACCAGATGGACGTGGAGTTCGATTGAACCTTGATGGAACTTTTAAAGGGTTTATTGATCAGTGAAAGAGGGGGATTGTAAGTGGAAAATTTAGAGATTATATTAAGAGATTTTAATAAGAGAAGTATTGATAAGTTAATTTACGACGAACTTAAATTAAATATATTAAAAATTAAATCATCACATTTTTATGATAATATTTTAGAAAAAGATTTGGATTTTTCTCAAGTGAAAAAAATGGAAGAGATTTTAACACCGAAAGGCACAGGAAATGTATGTTTAGAAGAATTACAACTAGGTATTTCATTAAAAAATGTAGTAATAGTATTTTCATTTGATGAACAGGATGGTGATATTGTATTTAACTTTCCTGAAAATGAAATATTAAAGGATGAGAGGAATGATAATAAGTTAAGGTTAAAAAAGTTAGTGCATTATCTAGTTAATTTGAAAAAAGAGTATGATATTCCAAACGTAATAATTGGTTATGAACCTGCAACGGATGAGGATACTTTGCTAATAGAAATTAATGATAAAGTAAAAAATTATGACAAAAAAATAGAGGGAATATTTTCTTGATTTATGAGCCTTAAGGTATATGCCTTGGGGTTTTTTTAGTAACTTTGAATAAATTAGAAAATGAAGGTTTAACTTTACTGAAAGATAATTAACTCGTATGAACTTAAAGCAATTGATTGCTGATAAAAAGAAATAAGTACTTTTTATTTTGAGATTACAATATTTAGTAAGATGAATTATATATCCAAAAATATCAAAACAAAAGTTTCGAATGATGAAGTGCTTCCACAACTCTCTTTCATGATATGAAGAAGTTTTTAATGCCTGGGATTATCGCAAAAGGAGCAAAAGCATCAAGTGGAGTAAGTACAATTGCTAATGCAGTAACACTAGCAAAAGAATTGAAGCCTACGCTTGAAATGTTACAATCATTTAAGAGAGAGGCTTCCTATGCATTCTCTAATGTTGGTGGAAATATTGTAACCACAATACCTAAGGTGAATTGAAGAAGCTTATTATAAGTTTGCGAAGTCTAAAGATGGTGGTAAGGGTGCGGGTGAAACACTATCTAAAAAGAAATCAATACCCGACTTTGTGAAAAAGCAATGGGAAGCAGGGAATAGATTTAATAAGGAAAATCGTCCTCGATATCCTTATAATGAAGTAGAGTTAGAGGCAAAGGAAATCAATGGGAAGAAATATGTTGTGGATTCTTATATTCCAGGTGAAGAAATTGTCTCGAGGAAATTTATCCAATTGGCTGAAGTAAAAGAAAAGACGGCATTAAGTTATTTAAGTGAGTTTACTAAAAAGTATTCTTCCGGTTCAGAAATTTCTTCAGGTAAATTTAATCCTAATGCTTTAAAAGGTGGTCGACTAGATGGAGAATAAATTTTGGAAGTCCCTGTACAAACAAAACCAGTTCCACAAAAAATTATTGAAGAGGCGAATGAGAAAGGGATTATTATTCGTGATATTAATGGGAAGGTGTATAATTAATGGAAATTTATTATTGCGATAAGTGGTCTAATATAAAAAAGAAGCCTTGGAACATAATTGATGAGAATGTAGCGAAAACACTTCATGAAAAACGTCATTCTTATACTGCTGTTCTCAATGATGGAGAGCAGCCAAAGTATTTAGTAAATGTCACTGATAAATGGGTATCGGTAAGTTTTTTGGATGATTTTCTTCGTAAATATTTACACTACGATTTTATTGTTAAAGAAGATAATAGAATATTCCTAAGGACAATAATGTATTGGGAATATGACGGGGATACACAGTTAAAAAGTATGATTTTGGGGTATCAAGAAAATGGTCATATTGCTATGGAGCAAAAAGATTCTAAAACTGGAGAAGTAGAAGAGCGAGAGATAAAAGATGATGTATCTAGAAATTGGGATACATTCCCTGAGTTTGGCCAATACTTATATTTGTGCAAAGAAGAGAGGTAATTCTTTTGAATATAAGAACAATAACTAGGCGAGATAGCTATTAGTGGGCTAAGAATATAGAATATAAATAAATGGAATAAACATGAAACTAATGAATTCGTAAGTTTTAAAGATATTGTAAAGTTAATTGAAAATTCCCTGAAATAATCCTACTTTATAAGCAGATAAACAAAAAGCACTTGATTGCCAACTAAAAGCAACAAGTGCTTTTTGTTTCGGAATTACAATATTTGGTACGGTGAATTATATATCCCAAAATACAAAAACGAAATTTTCAAATGCTGAAGTGCTTCCACAATTCTCTTTCATGATATAAAGAAGTTTTCAACGACTGGATTATCGTAGCAGTTTACTCTACGAGACATGCCAATCAATCGATCGATCGCTAGTATAGAAGCAATCGAAGTACTTACACCAATGCCTGGAGTAGACGCAATTATTGCAGTCTTAATTGCAATGAGAAAAAAACTAGAAGAAAAACTAGAGCGTCTATATGAATTCAATCATTCGTCCAGCAACAACTACAGCACCGCCCTCCAATTAGCAGCTAGCATCACAGCCGGACTCGCTGAAGTACAAAGCGGGAAAGGATTTAGTCCTGTGAGTGGGACGTTTCATAGTGAAAAGTTAAATATGGAATGGGCAAAGCAAATTCAAATAATTATAGAAGAGAAAATACGGAAATCTGACAATGGTATTGGAAAAAGTGTAGATTTAGAGCACAATGTGTATAACGACATTGAAGGAATAAGCAGCGAAAATCAATCTATCAATAATAGATTTACAAAAGAAGAGATACAAGCGACACAAAAATACCTTGAAGGAATTAAAAATGGTACAATAAAAGGGAATATAGGTGAGGATTTCCAAGTTGAAACCGATGATTATGAAATGGAGCATAACATTTTTGGCCAGCCAGTCGGTGGTAGAAGGCCAGTACTCGATCCTTTTTTAATCGGTGTGGCGAAGTTTGGATTCGATTTTCTCTTTGGTGATCTTTTCACACTCTTTGACCCAGAAGCTACCTATGGTGAAAAACTCCTAGCAGTTGGGATGATGACTCCATATGGGAAAGGTGTAAAAATAGTTGATAAACTTCATGATTAAAAAAGGTTGGAGATGTGAAGAAAGCAACGTCTGGGAGTGCGGGTCTTGCTAAGGGTATGGGTGAAACTCCTAAGATAACTGAAATAAAAGAGAAAGATCTTGGGAAGCACATTATTAAAGGGAAAAATGGAAGGAAAGAACTTGCGCCAAACGTGCGTTATATTACTGAGGATGGTTATAAATATACAACAGATGAGCTTGGTAGAATAGTAGATGTTGAGGCAGGAGAATTAATACTTCAAAAAGGAAAACGAAACACAGGAATGCAAGTGGCTGCAGGAAGAGAAGATAGATTACCGGATGATGATGGTGGGCATTTGATAGGGACGCAATTCCATGGATCCGGTGATATTGATAATTTAGTCGCTCAAAATAAACAAATTAATCGTTCGGGTGGAGAATGGTATAACATGGAGAAAGAATGGGCTAATGCATTAGGTGGAAAGCCTCCTAAAAAAGTGACAGTAAAAATTGAACCAGTATACTTAGGTTCATCGCTAAGACCAAACTCATTTAAAATAAAATACCAAATTGAAGGCCAACGTAAGGTAATACGTGAAATACTTAATAAAACAGGAGGTTGATGTAAAAGTGTTCGAATTAGAATTAAATAAAATCTATCAAAATATAGCGCAAAAAATAAATGATACAATTCCCGTAGAATGGGATATCTTTTATTTTAATGCAGAGATTTATAACCAAGAGGGTGGGGTATTATTCTTTTTCAATACCCCAGATAGATCGGATGAATATATATATTCCCATGATATACCAGATGTATTTAATGTGAGTGAAAAAGAATATGATAAGACATATGATGAATTATTTCATTTAAGTGTAGAGTTACAGGAAATATTTATAAAAAATAATCAGGAACCTTGGTATTCTTTTGATATGATTGTGACATCTGAGGGGAAATTAAAAATTCATTATGGGTATACTAAATGGTATCAATCTACTTTTGGACCGAATGACCGAGTGGATTATTTTGAATATAAATATTTAGGGAAGAAACCTAGTAATGAAAATGAGCGAAGAAAATTCGAAGAGATGAAAGAATATGAAGAGCAAAATAAATCTTAAAATATTTTTTTGTTAAATTAAGGAATGTATTATTAGCGAGTAAATATGTAAAATATCCAAATTAACTAGCTTTAGTTGGACTATTGAAAGAAGAATAGTGACGGATTAATGTTACTTATAGAACATATGAAGTTAAAGCACTTGATTGTCGACTACAGGCAATGAGTGCTTTTTTATTGAAAGATATACTATAAATTTAAAGAAATTATTTTTATGAATTAAAGCCAACAAAAATTACTAGTATTATATAACTAGAACTACATTAGCAAAAGGTGTGGACGAAACAACCGCCTTCATTAGAGGTGAAGAAGTATTACTTGATGGAAGCGTACGTAGATACGATGGAACGAACTTCAGTGAAAGCGTAAAAGAAGCCCATGATGCCTCAAAGGCGAGTATTCAGGGTAGGATCTCGAATTTGGAGAGTCCGGATCTACAATTCGATTTTATTAGAGTTGAAACAGATATAAAGAATACTGATACTGGATTCGGTGTTGATGAGTTAAAGGTAAAGGACTGGAATAAGAAAATAGATTAATTCATAGGGAGGATACAATGATAAACCAAAAAAAGTTAGAAATGGCTTTTAAAAAATATAGCAAAAATTTTGTGGATGGAATCAAATTTGAAGATGTGAAAGATAAATATAATGTCAGTAGAAGAAAGATTGAGAAAATCGTTGAGCAAAATGAAACAGAGAAAGATCACATCCTACTAATAAATTTAAGCAAAATTTTCTCATATCACTTGTCACTATGGAAAAACGATGTATTGATAAGCGGTGGAAACAATGTAGAAGGATTAAAGAACATGCAGAAAGTCTTATTTTACCAGTGCATGGGACAAGATCTTTATAAAATCAGATATCCAAAGATGATTTTGGGGTATACGTTTAGAGAAGTCGTCCTCACATTAGTTCATTTTGCAATGTATGGATGGGAGAAAGAAGAAAATATATTATATGATTTTATGGTTCATCACTTCGGTGGACATTTAATAGATGCTAATGAAGAGAATAGACATATTTGGTTTTTGCTAGAGCTATACTCGCAGTATAGAAATAAAACCATCATGGGGACAAATGAAAAATTGCATCTAGTCGTGAAAAATAAGTTTAAAGAAGCTGAACTGCGATGCGATTTAATCCCTGAAGACCTAAATATATATGATGAAGTGTTAGGACGTTGGTCGACTCGTGACTTAGAAGAAATAGAATATCTAATTTCGATAATGTCTCAGTATCATTCTGCGTTAGCTTCTGAAATCGGACAGCTAGGTGAATTTGGTGATTTCAGATACGGATTTTATCCTTTTGAAATATTATTTTTAATCCATGTAAGGAAACAACTAGGGTTGCCAGTACCTACTCAAATCGATAATTTTCTGATGAATACTTCAGAAGCTAGAATGGTATTTGGGGAACATGAGTCATATCCTGAATGGGATCCCGTACTTCAGATGATTGATCAATTTTATCGTGAAAACTATCCGGAATATATTCCTAACAAGCATGGAGAATTATTTCAATAAAAGGGAGGAAGCTAAGATGCCTGATCAAGGGATAGCGCAGATTATATTTCCTGATAGCAAGGATTTGGAAACATTTTTGAAGGAACAAGGAAGTTATGACTTACATGAAGACCTATTAAAATATGGATTGACAACGAAACAGTTTTTATACGTTGACTATAAAGGTGAGCAATACCAAGAAATTGTCAATTTTATTCTTGATTACGAATTTGCCCACCAAATTGAATTAGCAACACAAGAAGAACTTGAGAGATTAGAAGCATTTAATTATGAATTTTTACCCGATAAGATCAAGATGGCCAACAAAATACTGTCACCAAAGGGATTTGGTCTGTTTTTATATCCAAATTCGGGCGACTTTTATGCATTATTCATTGGGAAAATAGAGAATATAACAAAAATCCTGCAAGAAGAGGTGTTGCTTGATGATAGAATTCCTTTTCAAGAAAGGTGTATCAAATATTATAGATAGGCCTAAGGTTGTATACCTTCACCCTTGAATCCGATCAAGATTTTTTTATAAGTTAATATCAAGATTGCATAACCACCTAGAATGTGCTATTTTTGGCCACGTACAATTTTAATAACACCATGTGTTACTACAAATGCATTTAAACTTTTCACCTCCTGAATTCGAAATAATAAAAATGTTTTGGATTTGGGAGGGTTGATAATAGAAAAATAAATTGAGAAATGTGCCTATTTTATTGGTTACTTGGACGCTGACAAAGGTACATGCTTAGTAAAGGAATTCAATGGCAACGTTAGGAGAACGTAGTGGCTATTGAATTTTTTATTTTTACAACTGTATTAGAAAGAAAAGCGTGAGAATTAGGTGAGATGATATTTTATTGAAAAGACATGGAAAGGACATAATAATAATGACCTCGTAAGTATTAATGTATTACTTGTTACCATATAAAAGGTGTCATACTGTTACTACAAAACTTACAAATTTATGCTGCTTAAAAACAGATGAATTTAAAGCACTTGATTGTCTACGAAAGGCAACAAGTGCTTTTTTAATAGATAGACATGCTATAAATTTTTAGAAAATATTTTTTATGAATTCAGGCTAACAAAAATTACTAGTATTATATAATTGAAAGTACATTAGCAAAAGTTGCGGACTCCGTATCCCCAATCTTTAAAGGTGTAGAAATACTGCCAGATGGAAGTGTCGTTAGATCTGGAACGAACTATAGCGGGAAATTCCAAGAAGCCCATGATGCCTCGAAGGCGAGTATTCAGAGTAGGATCTCGAATTTGGAGAGTGGTGGGGTTAAGGGTACTGGTAGTAACGCAAACCCAAACAAAATTAAACTAACCCCGGAAAGAGAAAAATACTATCGAATAAAAATAGATGAAGCCAAAGCACGGGGGGATTATAAGGAAGCAGATAACATTAGGTATAATCGTCATTGTGAAGAAACAAAAGAGCCTTTAGAACGTAAAGAGTGGGATGTTAAGCGTGAAAATTTAAAGAAAAGTCAAGAGCGTGGAAGAGAAGAAGAAATAAAAGGAAGAAAAGCTTTGGGAGAACACCTAAATCGTACATTAGAGGACAATAACTCTGGCAAGGTTGTTACGTATACATCCAGTGAAGGGCATCTTACGCGTCCAGATAGTATAGGTCGTAATGCTAAGGATGAAATCGATTTAGTTCATGATCACAAACATAAAATAAGTGACAAAGAACACTTTATTCATAATGACAGCCAAATGCGAGCTGAAAGAGAGATGCTCGAAGATAAAAATGGAAGTCATATTGTGACAATATCAAGCGATAAACCTGATTTGAATGGGATTCCTCCTCATCCAAGACCAAGTGGGCCTTTAGCGAAAGAGAGTGACATTTTCTATACTGATCCAAATAGTGGTAAAGTAACACATAAGTGGGAAGCGCACCTAGATATCCCAGGTGGAGGTATATGGATAAAAATATAGATAAGTATGTAACTTTACTTTTTAGTATTAAGGGGGATTTAAATGAAACCTAATTATTTTACAATTGCAATGTATCCTACAGTATCGATTAATCAGGAAGAGATACTAGTTCGTCTTTTGAGCGTGTTTGATTCGAATGAAAAATTTGCTCCTACTCATTGGGGTAACAGTGAAACCGTACGGGTAGAATATAATCGTGAGGAAATTCTTGAAAAGGTGATTTTGGAACGTAAAGTATCAGAAGTACATTTGTATCGTGATAAGGCAGTGCATTATAGAGGAAGCTTTAAAGTTAACTGGAGTCATAGGTCATATCTTGAGTTTGAGTTTCATAAATCAATACCTAAAAGTTTATGGTCTGCTTTTTTTGAGTTATCCGATCAAATCGCAGAAATTGTAAAACCACGTTTTGGGGTGTCGCAAATCTTTTGGAAAGCGTCTTATCCATGGAATACGGAACGTGAACGGTTACATATGTGGATGAATATGTCTGCCTTACCTATACCGGTAAGGTTTCTTCCTAACAGTCCTTTGGGGGCAGGCGCTAAAACATATTTGAGTGGTCATATTTTAGACATGTTTGATAAGGAATTATTACTAAATAGCCCAGCTGTCGTATCAGAGCTGGATTGGGGTGGGATTTGTATAGACCTTTTACAAAAACCATTAGAAGCCGATATAGATATATTACTTGATAGTTGGTTACATGTAATGAAATACTTAGAACCAGCTCAAGTAATGGCCATGCCAAGTTTTCATGAAAGTCGAATGGTTGTAACTTATTCTCCAAATATTGCTTGGAAGGACTATCTGAAAAGCTAAAT
>NZ_JAQFUL010000074.1:0-25088 GCF_027716265.1 Bacillus cereus group sp. Bc031 | reverse complement strand
TTCTAGCTAGCTTTTTAGAAAGAATAACGTTTTTTGTCACTTGGGGGTAGTGAAAATTCTTAAGTTGATGGGCATGCGTTGTCACCCCTAAAATAGCAATTTTTATATTTGCTTCAATATGTTTTATTATATATGGTTTCCCGAAATAAGGTTTTTTACTGCTTTTGTCTAAAATATTTGCTGATAAATATGGGGAGTTTGCAGTAGAAATAGCATTGTTTAATACATCCATTCCATAATTAAATTCATGATTCCCAATCACTGCAGCGTCATAACGTAAATAGTTTGCTATTAATGACATTGGGTTTTTCTTATCTTTTTCATATGTAGCGTAATGGTAAGTAAATGGTGTTCCTTGTATGAAGTCACCGTTATCAATTAAAAGAACGTTTTTATTTTGGGACCGTTCTTTTTTTATAAGAGTAGAAATCTTAGCTAAACCAATTTCTGCTGGAGAGTTATCTTGGTAGTGAATTGGATAAACAGTACCATGTATATCACTTGTTAATAGGATGTTTAAAGTTACAATTTGATTTTGATTCAATATCATTCACCTTTTCTATTATTATCTACTGATTAAGCATATCAAATATATGGAGAGAATTTTAATGTGAGTGTATAGAATGTGTAAAGATTCTGTAAATAATCAATTATTTGTAAAAATGTGTGATATATTTCTTCATGTTTATGAAAGGTTATTTTATAACAATGAAAAATGGAGGCATTAACATGTTGAAAAAAGTTTTTGCAATGAGCACAACAGTTGTATTAGCAGCGGGTTTGTTAAGTGGCTGTGGAACGAAGGAATCAAGCGCAAGTAAAAATGAAGATACGAAAAAAGGGTATGTACCGAAGACTTTAAATGTTCAATTTGTTCCTTCTCAAAATGCAGATACGTTAGAGGCGAAGGCAAAACCACTTGAGAAGCTATTAAGTGATAAGTTAAATATTCCAGTAAAAGTTAGTATTTCAACGAATTATAATACAATTGTAGAAGCGATGGCATCTAAGCAAGTAGATGTGGGATTTTTACCCCCAACAGCGTATGTGTTAGCACATGAGAAAAAGGCAGCAAACGTAATTTTACAAGCGCAACGTTTTGGCGTAGATGATGAAACGGGAGCTCCTACAAAGGACTTAGTAGACTTTTATAAATCTGAGTTTGTTGTTAAGAAGGATTCAAATATTAATAGTGTAAAAGATTTAAAAGGTAAAAAAATTGGCTATCAAGATGTAACGTCATCAGCGGGATATGTGTGGCCTGCGGCTGTACTATTAAAAGAGGGCGTTGATCCGTTAAAAGATGTGAAACCTGTTACATTAAAAGGTCACGATCAGTCGCTTATTGCTCTTTTAAATGGTGACGTAGATGCAGCTGTTGTATTCCAAGATGCTCGTAATATTGTAAAAAAAGATTATCCGAATATATTCGATCAAACGAAAATAGTGAAATTTACGGAGAAAATTCCAAACGATACGATTTCGGTACGTTCTGATTTAGATGAAGAGTGGAGCAAGAAATTACAGGATGCTTTCATTGAAATTGGAAAGAATGAGGAAGGTCACAAAATCATTAAAGAAGTATATTCACATGAAGGATATGTTAAATCTGATGATAGTAAATTTGATATCGTTCGTGAATATGGAAAGAAAGTAAAAACGCAATAATACATATGGAAATGGCAACTAGCTGGAAAGGTATGTTTTCAGTTAGTTTGCCGTTTTGAATACATAGAAGGTAGGTAAGATGTGTGATAGAGTTTCGAAATGTTTCCAAAGTGTATCCAAATGGTACAAAAGGATTGAATAATATAAACTTGAAAATTCAAAAAGGTGAGTTTGTTGTAATGGTAGGGCTTTCCGGAGCTGGAAAGTCTACACTTCTAAGATCGGTAAATCGTCTTCATGAGATTACAGAAGGAGAAATCATGATTGAAGGTGAGTCTATTACGGCTGCGAAAGGAAAAGGATTACGCCGCATGCGCCGGGATATTGGTATGATTTTTCAAAGTTTTAACCTTGTAAAGCGATCAACAGTATTAAAGAACGTATTAGCTGGCCGTGTTGGGTATCATTCGACGTTGCGTACAACGTTAGGTCTATTTCCGAAAGAAGATTTGGAGCTTGCTTTTCAATCGTTAAAAAGAGTAAATATTTTAGAAAAAGCATATGCGCGTGCTGATGAATTATCAGGAGGACAACAGCAACGTGTATCGATTGCTAGAGCGTTGGCGCAAGAAGCAAAAATCATATTAGCAGATGAACCTGTTGCATCGTTAGATCCGCTAACAACAAAGCAAGTATTAGATGATTTGAAGAAAATTAATGAAGATTTTGGAATTACAACAATTGTAAACTTACATTCTATTGATTTAGCTAGGCAATATGCGACGCGCATTATTGGATTACATGCAGGAGAAATTGTTTTTGATGGTTTAGTAGAAGAGGCAACGGATGAAAAGTTTGCTGAAATTTATGGTGACGTAGTACAGAAAAGTGAATTGTTAGAGGTGGCAGTTAAATGAATGACGTGACGATATATTCGAAATCGATACCGAAGCCACCGAGTAAGTTGAAACATATGTTAACGGCTGTTCTAGTCATTTTACTGTTGTGGGGAAGTAGTGTACAGGTCGATGCATCATTGTCAAAACTAGTAGCTGGTTTTCCTAATATGATGGATTTGTTAAAAGAGATGGTGCCGCCAGATTGGAGTTATTTTCAAGTTATTACAACAGCAATGTTAGATACAATACGTATGGCGATTATTGGGACGACTTTAGGTGCGATTTTAGCTATTCCGCTGGCACTATTTGCGGCAAGTAATGTATTTACTAGTACATTTTTATACAGTCCAGCTCGATTGATTTTAAATTTTATCCGAACGATACCAGATTTATTATTAGCGGCAATTTTCGTGGCGATTTTTGGAATCGGGCCACTTCCAGGTATTCTGGCTCTTACTTTTTTCTCGATTGGGCTCGTGGCGAAATTGTTGTATGAGTCAATTGAATCAATTGATCCAGGTCCTTTAGAGGCGATGACAGCAGTAGGAGCAAATAAAGTGCAATGGATTGTTTATGGAGTAATTCCGCAAGTGAAAGCGCATTTTGTCTCTTATGTTCTGTATACATTTGAGGTGAACGTACGTGCAGCAGCTGTTTTAGGTTTAGTAGGAGCAGGTGGTATTGGATTATACTATGATCGTACACTTGGATTTTTACAATATCAGCAAACTGCATCTATTATTATCTATACCCTTGTTGTTGTATTGTTAATTGATTATGTAAGTACATTGTTGCGGGAGAAATTATAATGAGTAAAACGACGATAATCGTACCAAAACCGAAGAAACCGAGTGTGTATCGCTTGTTTATTTTTATAGCACTTACATTTGTTTACGTATGGGCTTTTTCAGGAGTACCGCTAGAAGGAATTAAGGATACGGCAGGAGAAATTACAAAAGCAATTATGACAGGTGTATTGAATCCAGATTGGGCGTATGTATCTTTGCCAGATGGTGAAGATTTATTACATGGTTTAATTGATACGTTGGCAATTGCGATATTGGGTACATTTATTTCTGCCTTTTTATCTGTTCCATTTGCTTTTTGGGCGGCGACGAATATGAGCAGTGGAAAACTAACTTCAGGAACTGGGAAATTTGTACTTAGTTTTGTTCGTACATTTCCTGAATTAGTTATGGCCCTTTTATTTATAAAGGCTGTTGGACCAGGCTCTTTTGCCGGCGTTCTAGCTTTAGGATTACACTCTATTGGAATGTTAGGGAAATTATATTCAGAAGGAATTGAAAATATAGATAAGGGGCCGACAGAGGCGTTAATAGCTACAGGTGCAAACCGGTTCCAAATACTTTGGTATGCAGTATTGCCACAAGTATTACCAGATTTTCTATCGTATACATTATACAGGTTCGAAATTAATGTGCGATCCGCTGCCATTTTAGGTGTTATTGGAGCAGGTGGTATTGGTACGCCCCTAATTTTTGCGCTGAGTTCCCGTAATTGGTCTCGCGTGGGAATTATTTTATTGGGCATCATTTTAATGGTCATTATCATTGATTTTATTTCAAGTTCGATTCGGAAACGGATTGTTTAACTGATTTGAAAAGCATCGAATTTAGATGCTTTTTTGTATTTTTAACCCATTATCCGAAAGAAATCTCCTTCCTGGGGCGTGTGAAAGACGATAGTCTAGCGGTAGGTGGGAGATGAATTTCGGTTTGGCGTAGCCAAACATTTGGTTTTCCTATTTATTTGACCCCTGATATAATCAGTCTTATAAGAGGTAAAGTTTGGTATAACAATGAAAGTAGATAATAATCATGTTAAGTGGGGGTAGTTCGCAAGTGGGTTAAAAAGTTAGTATTGAAGAATTTTGTATATCTGTATAAATATACAGATAATTCCCTTTCTTTTCAAAATAAAAATATTGAAAAAGTATGTCATATTGAATGCCCATACATTCCCGGAATCATTGATTTTTTTATAAAAAATCAAAAAAACATCAACATATTTGTCGATACATGTTGTATAATCTTGCGTGGGAAGCTATCATATAAATGTATAAAACGTTTACTAATATAAGCGAAGGGAAGAATAGCATGTCACATTCAATCGAACAACTTTCTATCAACACGATTCGCACATTATCCATCGATGCGATTGAAAAAGCAAACTCTGGTCATCCAGGAATGCCAATGGGTGCAGCACCAATGGCTTATACATTATGGACTCAATTTATGAAACACAATCCAAATAACCCAACGTGGTTTAACCGTGATCGTTTCGTATTATCTGCAGGTCATGGTTCAATGTTATTATACAGCCTACTTCACCTATCTGGTTATGATGTAACAATGGATGACTTAAAGAACTTCCGTCAATGGGGAAGCAAAACTCCAGGACATCCTGAGTACGGTCATACAGCTGGTGTAGATGCAACGACTGGTCCACTTGGACAAGGTATTGCAACTGCTGTAGGTATGGCAATGGCAGAAAGGCATTTAGCTGCTAAATATAACCGTGATGCGTATAATGTAGTAGATCATTATACATACGCTATTTGTGGTGATGGAGATTTAATGGAAGGCGTTTCTGCTGAAGCATCTTCATTAGCTGCTCATTTACAATTAGGTCGTCTTGTTGTGCTTTACGATTCAAACGATATTTCATTAGATGGCGATTTAAATCGTTCATTCTCTGAAAGTGTAGAAGATCGTTACAAAGCATACGGATGGCAAGTAATCCGTGTTGAGGATGGAAACGATATTGAAGCTATCGCGAAAGCAATCGAAGAAGCGAAAGCTGACGAAAAACGCCCAACGCTAATTGAAGTAAGAACGACAATTGGTTTCGGTTCTCCAAACAAATCAGGAAAATCAGCTTCACATGGTTCTCCACTTGGTGTAGAAGAAACAAAGTTAACGAAAGAAGCATACGCTTGGACTGCTGAGCAAGACTTCCATGTAGCAGAAGAAGTATATGACAACTTCCGTAAAACAGTACAAGATGTTGGTGAAACTGCGCAAGCTGAGTGGAACACGATGCTAGGTGAATATGCACAAGCATACCCAGAATTAGCAAACGAACTGCAAGCGGCAATGAATGGTCTTCTTCCAGAAGGTTGGGAGCAAAACTTACCAACTTATGAATTAGGATCAAAAGCAGCAACTCGTAATTCTTCAGGTGCTGTAATTAATGCAATTGCAGAGTCTGTGCCATCATTCTTCGGTGGGTCTGCTGACCTTGCTGGTTCTAACAAAACATACATGAATAACGAAAAAGACTTTACAAGAGATGATTACAGCGGTAAAAACATCTGGTACGGTGTACGTGAGTTCGCAATGGGTGCAGCAATGAACGGTATTGCACTACATGGTGGTTTAAAAACTTACGGTGGTACGTTCTTCGTATTCTCTGACTACTTACGTCCAGCAATTCGTCTTGCAGCATTAATGCAATTGCCGGTAACATATGTGTTCACACATGACAGTATCGCTGTTGGTGAAGATGGTCCAACACATGAACCAATCGAGCAATTAGCAGCGCTACGTGCGATGCCAAATGTATCTGTTATCCGTCCAGCTGATGGTAACGAATCTGTTGCAGCTTGGAGACTAGCTCTTGAATCTACAAACAAACCAACTGCTTTAGTATTAACTCGTCAAGATCTTCCAACATTAGAAGGTGCAAAAGACGATACGTATGAAAAAGTAGCAAAAGGTGCATATGTAGTTTCTGCAAGCAAGAAAGAAACAGCTGATGTAATCTTACTTGCAACTGGATCAGAAGTAAGTCTAGCTGTTGAAGCTCAAAAAGCATTAGCAGTAGACGGTGTTGACGCATCTGTTGTCAGCATGCCATCTATGGATCGCTTTGAAGCTCAAACTGCTGAGTACAAAGAATCTGTATTACCAAAAGCAGTAACAAAACGTTTCGCAATCGAAATGGGTGCTACATTCGGATGGCACCGTTACGTAGGTCTTGAAGGAGATGTGTTAGGTATCGATACATTCGGTGCTTCTGCTCCTGGTAAGAAGATTATGGAAGAGTATGGATTTACTGTAGAGAACGTTGTTCGTAAAGTAAAAGAAATGCTTTAATGATTTTAGAAAAATCTCTCCGGCATGGAGAGGTTTTTCTATGTAAATGAGTTTTTTCGACAGAAAAAGTTTTTTCTCTCTCCGCAGTCAGACAATCATTGCAAAATTTCTTCTATATAATGAAGAGAAAAGGTTGTCCAGATTGGGAGGCGAAAGATGAAAACGTATGAATTGTATTTAATTCAAGAGGATATTGCGAAATCTTACTTTGGTCGTGAATATTTGTTTTTTGATTTATTTGCTCGATTTTCAGAATCTGGGTCCCTTTCGGAGAAAAAAGTGTTATATAAACAAATGATGTATATAACGATGCCATTACAAGTAATGAAAATTCATCATAAATTAGAACAAGCTTTGCGCGTTCTTGGTAAATATGATCGAACACATCATACACATACACTTTATACAGGGGCGGAATATGGCGAAATAATGGTGAAACCACACTATATTCGCATGAATACCTCTGGAAATGTTTCTATGGAAACGACTTTCTTTGAGGTGCTTCGGAAGTGTGAATTAACATTTTTAGCTATGGATTATGAAAATACAAAGTACGGATGGCTGAATCCTCTAAAACAAGTACGAACATATGTGTAAAAATGTCGAATTGTATCTTGTCTTATTGAAAAGGTTTTAGTACACTGTAAGGTAGACAACATGAAGGAGGAAAATATATGCCAATTTGGTTAGGTATTCTAGTGGGCGTAGTAGCACTAGTAGCAGGCGTGGCGTTAGGATTTTTCATTGCCCGCAAATACATGATGAATTACTTACAAAAAAATCCACCAATTAACGAACAAATGTTAAAAATGATGATGATGCAAATGGGACAAAAACCTTCCCAAAAGAAAATCAATCAAATGATGAGCGCGATGAATAAGCAACAAATGAAATAAGCGCTAAAAGACACTCGCTAAGAGTGTCTTTTCTTTTTGATATGGACAGAGTTTAAAACTTTTAAAAATTCTGTATTTTTGGTAAACTGAAAACATCGCTCATTTTAAGAGAGGGGGAAAAATATGAAAGTGTTTATGAATTTAGCGTGGTTTTTTAAACAAGAAAAACGAGCGTACATAACCGGAATTATTTTATTATTTGGCGTTGCACTTTTAGAACTTGTAGCACCAAAAGTGATTGGGATTGTTGTAGATGAAATTAATGAGGGAACATTAACGACTGATAAGTTACTAAAATGGGTTGTACTCTTAGTACTCGTAGGTATTACGATGTACATATTACGTTACGTGTGGCGTATTATGATTTTCGGATCTTCATTAAAATTAGCTCGCCAATTACGGAAAAATTTGTATGAACATTTTACAAAGATGAGTCCATCTTTCTATCAGTCAAATCGCACAGGTGATTTAATGGCGCACGCGACCAACGATATTCAAGCAATTCAGCAAACTGCTGGGGCGGGTGTTTTAACACTTGTTGATTCATTGGCTGTTGGAGGATGTGTACTCGTAGCAATGGGTTTTACAATTAGTTGGAAGTTAACATTGTTAAGCTTAATTCCAATGCCGATTGTAGCAATATCGACAAATTATTACGGCACTTTATTACATAAAAGGTTTCATAAAGCACAGCAATCGTTTTCGGAAATCAATGATAAAGTGCAAGAGAGTATGAGTGGGATGAAGGTAATTCGATCGCTTGGACAAGAAAAAGAAGATTTGCAAGCGTTCCGAAAAAAATCAGAAGATGTCGTACATAAAAATATGTTAGTTGCACGTATTGATTCGTTATTTGATCCAACAATCGCTCTTATCGTAGGATTTTCATTTTTAATCGCAGTATGTTACGGGTCAGTATTAGTTGTGAGAGGTGAATTAACAGTAGGTGATCTCGTTACATTTACGACGTATTTAGGTACCCTCGTTTGGCCGATGTTAGCGTTTGGATGGCTGTTTAATATTATGGAGCGTGGGCGTGCTTCGTATGACCGTGTAGAAAAAATTCTCTCACAAAAATCAGATGTAGTAAATAGAGAAAATGCTGTGCATACAGTAGCGAGCGGTGATGTTTCATTTGCGGTCGATTCGTTTTCGTATAAGAAAAATGAACTGTTACATTTAACAGATATTCATTTTGATTTGAAGAAAGGGGAAACGTTAGGGATTGTAGGACGTACAGGTGCAGGGAAAACGACTTTATTAAAATGTTTAATCCGTGAGTATGATCATTTTAATGGTGAATTAAAAGTTGGAGAGCGGGATATTCGCGATGTAACACTTTACGGTGTCCGTTCTGCTATTTCATATGTGCCGCAAGATCATTTTTTATTTTCAGCGAGTATTGGGGAGAATATTGCCTTTGGAAAGGCGGATGCTACATATAATGAAATTACCCGTGCTGCAGAGATTGCTTGTATTCACAATGACATCCTTCAATTTTCAGAAGGATATGAAACAGTAGTTGGGGAAAGAGGCGTTTCTTTATCTGGAGGTCAAAAACAGAGAATTTCTATTGCGCGTGCTTTATTAACGGATGCTGAAATATTAATTTTAGATGATTGTTTATCAGCGGTAGATGCAAAAACAGAAGAAACGATTTTAAATGCTTTAAAGAGGGAGAGAGCAGGGAAAACGACAATTATTACTGCCCATCGTTTAAGTGCAATTCAGCATGCCAATCTTATTCTTGTTGTGGATGAAGGTAAAATTGTACAACGAGGTACACATGAACAACTAATGAAAGAACATGGTTGGTATAAAGAAATGTATAAGAGCCAGCAGTTAGAAGCATTAGTCGAGAAAGGAGGCGTATGATGGCTGAGAAAAAACAGAGCGATTTAAGAAGATTACTGTCTTATATGAGGCCATATAAAGGACTGTTAGCATTAGCATTTTTATTTCTAGTTGGTGCAACTGTAACAGAAATGATGGGTCCTTTTTTAATTAAACAATTCCTTGATGAACACTTAGTACCACGTAACTTTGATCAATCAGCACTTGTTACTCTATTTGTAGTGTATATTGTTGCTCACTTATTAAAAGTATTATTTACTTATTTAGACTTGTTATATTTTCAAAATATCGCTTTTAAAATTGTTCAAGATATGCGTGTTGAAGTATATGAGCATGTTCAAAAGTTGTCATTAAGTTTCTTTGATCGTACGCCGATTGGTACGCTTGTATCGCGCATAACGAATGATACAGAAGCAATTAAAGACTTTTATGTCAGTGTATTATCAACATTTGTTAAAAATATCGTATTTTTAGTAGGGATTTTAGTAGCGATGTTTTTATTAAATGTAAAATTAGCGCTATTTTCTCTCGTATTAATTCCGATCATGTTTGCGATTATGGTATTATATCGCCGGAAAAGTGCAGCTTTTTATTTAGAAGTCCGTAATCAATTAAGTGTGTTAAATGCAAAGTTAAACGAGTCCATTCAAGGGATGAATATTGTTCAAGTGTTCAGACAAGAAAAGCGCATGAGAAAAGAATTTGAAGAAGTGAATAATAAACATTATAGTGCAGGGCGACGTACATTAAAGTTAGATGCATTGCTTTTACGTCCAGCAACTGATTTAGTTCATATTGTAGCTATTGCGTTAGTACTTGGTTTATTTGGAATTGATGCTTTGAAGAGTCCTGTTGAAGTAGGCGTTTTATATGCGTTTGTTAACTATATCCATCGTTTCTTCCAGCCTGTAAATGAGATGATGATGAAATTATCATTTTTCCAACAGGCACTGGTTTCATCATCACGTGTATTTCATTTAATGGATGAGAAAGATTTAGCGCCAGTTCAAAAAGGGGATGGAAATCCTCAAGTTATTAATGGAGATATTGAATTTAAAAATGTTACTTTTTCGTACGATGGAAAACGTGATGTTTTAAAAAATGTATCTTTTCACGTGAAACAAGGGCAAACGGTTGCTTTCGTTGGGCACACTGGTAGCGGAAAGAGTACCATTATGAATTTATTACTGAGATTCTATAATATTAAGTCCGGAAATATTGTAATAGATGGTGTAGAGTTAGAGAAATTTGAAGAACAAGAAATTAGAAAGAAAATAGGACTTGTATTGCAAGATGCATTTTTATTTGCGGGAAATGTAAAGCAAAATATTCGTATGTATAATGAAGAAATTACGGATGAAGAAGTAAAAGAAGCGGCACAATTTGTGCAAGCGAATACGTTTATTGAAAAATTACCAGAGCAGTATGAAACGGAAGTAGTAGAAAGAGGAGCTGCATTTTCTAGTGGTCAACGACAATTAATTGCTTTCGCTAGAACGATAGCAACGAATCCGAAAGTGTTAGTATTAGATGAAGCAACAGCAAATATTGATACAGAAACTGAAGATGCAATCCAAACAGCGTTACAGCAAATGCGAAAAGGACGGACTACGATAGCGATTGCACACAGATTATCTACCATACAAGATGCAGATCAAATTTTTGTTATGCACGATGGAGAGATAGTAGAGAGAGGGACACATCAAGAATTACTGAGTGAACAAGGATTGTATTATAATATGTACTTACTACAAAATAAAGGAAGTTTACAAAAGGCCTTGTAGAATTACAAGGTCTTTTGACTGCGTGTGAAATTTTTACAAAAAATATAGGAATTACATAGTATAATGTAGTAGAAATGTGAATGGAAAAAAGCAGGAAATGAAATAAAGGAGAAGAATTATGGATTACGTGTTAATAGGTGTAATTTTATTATTATTAGCTGCAGTATTCGTGCTGTTTTATAAAAATAAACAGCTAGAATCAGAGAGTCAGCAAGCGGAATTTGAAAAAAAACAAGCAATTGAAACGTACGAAAATGAAATTGCAGCTACGGTTACAGAACATAAAGAGCAGCAAAATACATTAAAAAATATGGAACAGAAAAAATACAATGATTTACAAATAAGTGCAGCGAGAGAACTTGAAAATATGCGTATGATGAAAAATCAATTAGCTGTGCAACATAGTAAAGAACGCAGTGAAATGCAAGAAAAACATAGTAACGAAATACATATGTTTCAAAAGTTAATTGCAGATTTGCGAGAGTATACGAAAAATGGAGCCGAAGTGAGTACACACGAAACATTACAATATATGAAGCGTGGCTTCGTAGAGCAAGGCATAATACTAGATAATGAATTTCATATAATGCCGAATGTTTTTATGAGGAATCAGCATGGAAGAAATGATTTTCGAATTCATCATCTTGTTTTAAGTAAAACGGGTATGTATGTACTTGAAACGAAAGAATGGACAGGGAAATTAATTCATGGCTTAACGAAAGAAAATGCTAGTACATATTCATTTATGATTGATGAAATTGGCAAGTATCAACAAGAGATAGAGAAAGAAGAGACGTTTGAATATATTACAGGTGAAGATTCATTAACGATACAAGTGAAAAATGAAGGGAACCCAGTATATAGAGCGAAGAAACTATCTCATATTCTATACAATTGTTTGAAAGAAATGCAAGTTGATATTGTAAAGGAAAACATAAATCCGATTGTATATTTTTATAATGAGAATGGGAAAGAAGTGCTAGATCTTTCTGAAGAAAAAACGCCGAGATTAAAAGATAGAGAGCAAATTGTATCGTTCTTCAGAAATGAATTCTTAACGGGGAAAGTAATATATACAGGTCAAGAGTTGGAAAAACTTCGAGAAACCATTAATCGAATGAATTATATAATGAATTAAAAAGAGGTGGGCTTTCTGAGTGTTATATTAAGGGGTATTTTGTATGTTTATTAATAGAATGTTAAAAGTAATAGAAAGTAAATAATGAAAAAGCATTCGCGATTGCGAGTGCTTTTTTTATTTTTCAATACGTTATGGAAGGGAGAGAAGGGTTTTGAAGGGAATAAGGAATGAAAGCGGAGGTGATGCATATATATAGATGCGTTAAGTTGTTTTTTGCATATTGTATAAATGAAAAGGAGGTAAGACGGTGAAAGCTATACCGACTGATGTCCTGAGTAAAGAATTGATGGAAAGAGAAGGCGTTATATCTATTACAGTAAAGGAATTTGAAAAAATCGAAGTAGCTGGAGTAGTAGTCGCTGGTCCCGCGGTTATTTTGATTAATCAAGATTAAGTACATAGTATTGAAATAAAAAGTATCCTAGATGGATGCTTTTTATTTGTGTAGAAGAAAGAATATGGTGGATAATTGCCTTACTGGAGGGAGAGTATGTGGCAATTATTATAACGATGTTAGTAATGGGGATTTTATTAGGGTTTGTTGGAGCTGGGGGAGCCGGGTTTATTATCGCGATACTCACTTTAGTATTCCATATTCCTATTCACGTTGCACTTGCAACGTCTTTAACTGCTATGGCATTTACGACATTATCTGGGGTTATAAGTCATTATCGTGAAGGAAATGTAGTACTTACTATAGGCGGGATTGTTGGGGGATGTGGAGCGCTTGGTTCTTATATCGGTTCAAAAATTGGTTCACTTATACCAGGACATCTTCTTCATTGGTTTACAGCTGGGATGCTATTTTTATCTGCAATTTTTATGTTTATTAAATTAATTAAGTTTCAAAATAGGGAAGAGTTACTTTTAGCAGAGATTAAAGATTTTTCGAAAGAGAACATAATGAAATGTATATGTCTTGGATTAGTCACTGGAATGATGGCTGGTTCATTTGGGATTGGTTCTGCACCATTTATTCAACTTGGATTAATGGTTCTATTAGGATTGACGATTCAGCAATCTGTAGGAACAACAATGCTTGTTATATTGCCCATTGCGATTGGGGGTGGGTTAGGGTATAGTTCAGAAGGGTATCTAGATTATATATTATTATTGCAAGTATTAATTGGGACGATGCTAGGAGCTTATATCGGTGCGAAGTTTACAAATTATGCACCACGTATACTTTTGAAGTTTTCAATGATTATGACACCAGTTTTCGCTGGATGTATGTTATTAATGGGATAAAAATAATATAGCAAACTAATATGTTTTACGAATGAATTATGTAAGTAATTCATATTTCCCATATAAAAGGATTTGCTTTAATATAATGAGTGTAAAGTTCGAGTATTCGAAGTACTACTTGAATTATATCCCTATCCCTTTTCTAAAAATGCGAACAAGTTTTGCCCTATTCTATTCAATATTTAATTGTATAGAAATATATTGTTTGATGACCATTATGGAACGTACATAATGGGAAAATCCCGATCCTTAAAGAGGATGCCCCTAATCTTCATGTGAAAATATGATCGGATATGAAAGCTGACCAATTTATGGTCAGCTTTCTTTTTGTTCAAAAACTATTTCTTCTTTAATTTCAGTTTGTAATAATAAAGCTTTTCCGAAACGACGTTTACATTCTGCACGCACTTTTTCAATGGCTAGTAGCTGAGTAGTAGCAGGAACTGTGACGATAGCTTGGCGAGGTTTTCGATTTTCTTCACAAAAGACACATTCCACAACATATTTAAAAATCATGCTTTCATCCTTCCGTTTTTAATTTCTAAGAAGGAACTGCCTATGAAGTTGATGTAAAATTTCGTCATTGTTTTCCTTTTTTCCTCTTTTTTCAAGGAGAAAATACAAAAGGAGACGAATAGTAGTAGGGGAGGGGTGTATATGGAAAGATGGATAGGTTGCGCAGCAGTATGTGTAAATGAAAGAAATGAAGTTTTAATGGTATTACAAGGACAAAAGGATGAAGAAAAAAGGTGGTCCGTCCCAAGTGGAGGACTTGAAAAAGGAGAAACATTAGAGGAATGTTGTATCCGAGAGGTTTGGGAAGAAACAGGCTACAATGTGGAAGTTGTAAGTAAAATATACGAAAAAGAAGCGATTACATATGGGGTTCCTGTATACGTTCATTATTATGTCGTAAAAAGAATAAGCGGTAGTATGAAAATCCAAGATCCTGATGAGTTAATACATGAAATTGCTTGGAAGAGGATAGACGAAATGAAGGAATTAACGTTATCTTTCCCGGAGGATTATGAGATTTTAAACAAATACATAAATAAAAAAGCAAGTGTGTAAACACTTGTTTTTTCAATGTATCCACGATAAGAAAAGCGGAACGATAACTAAACTAGCTCCTGCAGTTAAAAGCATAGATAAACTTGCAATCGTTCCTTCTACAGGACCGATTTCGAATGCTTTTGATGTACCAGTTCCATTTGCGCTCGTTCCTAACATAATACCTTTTGCAATTGCTGTTTTAATACGGCATATACGAATGAGAGAAGGTCCGAGCAATGCTCCTGTTAACGCAGTTAAAACAACAAATACTGCTGTTAATTGTGACATACCACCAATCATTTCTGAAATGGCCATTGCAATTGGCGTCGTTACAATATGAGGTGCTAAACTATGCTCTAACGATGAATCAATTTGAAAATAATTTGCTAGTAGTGCTGAAGTAATAACTGATAGAAACGAACCGACAATGACATTAAGTAAAATAGCCATTCCATGTTTCTTAAGTAAATCAAAGTATTTATAGATTGGCCATGCAAAAGCAACTGTTGCAGGTTTTAATAATTCTGTTAACCAGTGGCCTCCAGTTTCATACGTTTCATAAGATGTGTCTAGTCCGAGTAATAACGCGATTAAAATAATAGGACAGACGAGAAGAGGAGAAAGTAAGCTCCAATTCCAGCGTTGATACATTTTTTTCGATATCCAATATGTGAATAGTGTTAATAGTAAACAAAGAAAGCCGATCATTGCACGGATCCTTTCCGCTTTAGTAGCAATTCTGTTAAGAGTCCTGTAACGAGAGTGACACAAAGTGTACTAATCATAATAATTAAGATGAGATCGATTCCATATTGTGATAGTGTATCTTTGTAGCGTATGACAGCGACTGCAGAAGGAATGAAAAATAAAATAAGTTCTTTTAATAAAAAGTCTGCACCGTCTTGTATCCATTCTTTTTTCACTAGGTTAAATTTTAACGAGATTAATAATAAAAAAATACCGATAATACTTCCTGGAACTGGGAGGTGTGCCTGTTTTGCAATCCATTCACCTGTCCAAGCGAAACAAAATAATAGTAAAATTTGTCCGCTTAATTTCCACCATTTCATACAGTAAACACCTCTTTCTTTTTTTACATAAAAATTGTAAAAAAGAATTAACAATTTCTACTATACGTTCATTCGAAAAATTTGTCTAATATATAAATTATATGTTATTAATATATTAGACGTATTAATTGAAATGGAAAAGGGTGTCCAAAATGGAATTACGGCATTTGCAATATTTTGTTGTAGTGGCAGAGGAGTTACACTTTGGACGAGCAGCTGCTCGTTTACAAATGACACAACCACCGCTTAGTCAACAAATTCAGCAATTAGAAAAAGAAATGGGAGTTATGTTATTTTCAAGAACGAAGAGAAAGGTTGAATTAACAGAAGCTGGAGAAATGTTTTTGAAAGAAGTAAAAAAAGCGTTTGAACAAATTGAAAAAGCTGTAGAAATTGCACAAAGTGCCCAAAGGGGAGAAGTGGGCTCACTTTCAATTGGTTTTGTAGGTGCGGCGATATATGATATTTTACCATCTATCGTAAGGGAGTATAGAAAGAAATTTCCGAGGGTGTCTGTTGCATTACATGAATTATCTACTCCAGATCAAGTGCATGCACTTCATGATAATCGTATTGATATTGGATTTTTGCGTCCACCAATCCCAACACAATTATTAGAATTAGAGCCAATTCAAAAACTATCTTGTACGTTATGTTTACCGAAGGCTCATCCACTTGCAGAGAAAGATGAAATACATATAGAAGATTTACGGGATGAACCGTTTGTATTTATTACGAGACCAGTATGGCCAGCGTTATATGATACAATTTTATCACTTTGCCGCGACGTCGGGTTTAGTCCGCGTATCGTACAAGAAGCGACGGAATATCAAACAGTTATGGGACTTGTAGCAGCGGGGATTGGAATTACAGTCATACCGGTATCGGCAAATAAATTATATAAAACAGAAGTTGTATATAAAGAGCTATATGATTCTAATTTTGTTGCAGAAATGTCAGTCGCGTACAAAAAAATGAATAGCAATCCAGAGCTTTTAGAGTTTTTAAAAATTGCAAGAGAGAAGAAAAGAATAGAAGTTGAGGATGAGATTAATTAAGTTGTTGAAAAATACACCTCGTTAAACACTAAAGCGGAAATGTAATTGCATTTCCGCTTTAGTGTTTTTTTAGTTCTATACGAAAGAGATAAACATGTTCATTTTTGTTTTCTAGGACTAAAGACTTAGAGAAAATTCCGATTGTAGTGCGATGTTTAAAATGTCATATTTTTATACACTAGTAGTATAGAATGCGTATGTAATAAGGTAGGGGAAGAATTTTATGTCTTTATGTCGGTTAGCGAGAAAAAATATAAGAACATTTGCTACCAAAAGGATGAAGCAATTTATGTGGATTGCTATGAGTATTATGATTTTGTTTTTTATGATATCGCTACAATTTAATGAAGTAGTTGCTGGGGAATTAGGGACTACATTTTTATTTCAAATGTGTTTTTACACGTTGTTTATCGTAGTCATTTTCATATGTACGTTTATTACATATAAAATGACTTATTCTCTTCTGCAAGCGAGGAAAGAAGAAATTAAATCTTATGTAGCAGAGAATAGGAAGAGAAATGATGTACTATGTTTATTATGTCAGGAGCAATTATTTATTTATGGAGCAGCGTTTGTTTTTGGATTAGTTAATGGGATGTTATTTTTAAAATTATTTACGATTATCTTTATGAAAATAACAGGAATACAAGGGATAAATAGTGCACCGATTACAATATATGCAATAGTAGTAGTGAGTATAATTATGATTGTTATTCTTCTATTATCGATGGTGCAATGTATTCGATTTGTTCAAAGTTTACAAGATGAAAATTTATTTCAGTTTAAAGAAAAGGCATGAGAAATCATGTCTTTTTCCATTTTACACATAAAAATAATCATGTTACAGTGTAAAGACCTGACAAAGAATGGGAAGGAAAGGTTGTATAGCATGACAAATGAACAATCGATTGTAAAGGTTGAGCGGTTAACGAAGCGAATCGGTTCAAAGACACTTGTAGAAAATATTAGTTTCGAAGTTAAAAAAGGTGAAGTAGTTGGTCTGCTTGGACCAAATGGTGCTGGAAAAACGACTTTAATGAGAATGATGGTCGGCATGATTCGTATGACAGAGGGCGAAGTTTGGATTGATGGTCAATCTGTAAAACAGCAATTTGAAAGTACTGCCTCGAAAATTGGAGCGGTAATTGAGACACCGGAATTTTATCCGTTTTTGAGTGGCTATGAGAATTTAACATATTTCGGACGCATGAATGGTAACGTTACAGAAGAACGTATCGATGAAGTAGTGAAACTGCTAGGTATGGGACAAGTCATTGATCGCAAAGTAAAAGCATATTCACTCGGCATGAGACAACGTTTAGGAATTGCCCAAGCGCTTATTCATGATCCAGATGTATTAATATTAGACGAACCAACGAATGGATTAGACCCTAGTGGAATACATGAAATGAGAATGTACATAAAGAAAATTGCACATGAACAAGGAAAAGCGGTACTGGTATCTAGTCACTTACTTTCGGAAGTTGAATTAATGTGTGATAGAGTTATCATTATTCAGCACGGAGAATATGTCGCGACGCAAAATATTCAGCATAATCAAAGTGAAGAGATGGAGACAATCCGTATACGCGTAGATGATGCGAATAAAGCGGCAGAAATGTTAGACCAAGATGTTTTAATAAAAGGTAATGATTTACTTATTCATGTAAAAGATGAAGAAATCCCAAATGTTATTCGTACATTGCTTGAGAAAAACATTCAAGTGTATCGTGTATATGAAGAAAGAAAAACGTTAGAAGAGCAATTTTTAGAATTAACAGGGGGAAAAGATATTGTTTAATTTAGTGTATAACGAATTGTATAAAATATTTAAGCGAAAGCGAACGATTATTCCATTTGCAGTTATTGCAGTATTAATAATCGGATTAGGATGGGTTACTGTAAAGTATTTGGAGCCGGAAACAAAAGGATGGAAAGCTGATTATACAGAACGAACTGTAGAAATTGAGAAAAAGCTAGGCATGGAAAAAGGAGCAATTTTAGCGGAACGATCTGGGGATGAGCTTGTAAAGGAATATCAGCTCAAGATGAAGCATTTAGACACAGATACAGCACCGGCAAGTAGTTCTCCACTTTCTTTCATGAGAGATACAGGCTTTATCGTATTTCCAATATTACTTCCGTTTATCCTCGTGTATGTAAGTACAATTTTTGCGAATGAATATAGCTGGGGAAAATATAAATTTTTAACAATACGACCAGCGAGTCGCTTTAAAATTTTGACAGCTAAGTTTTTAGCAATTGTCATATTTGCAGCATTATTGTTTATATTTAATATGATTTTCTCCATTTTATGTGGACTGGTTATTTATAAATTCCAGCAGCCTGCATGGAGCGAGTTTATTTTCCAAGATGGAAATATTATAAAACAAAATATTTTTGTAGAAGCTAGTAAGTATTATATTTTATCGTGGTTGCCGACGATTGTGTACGCAGCGTTTGCGTTTATGATTTCTGTGCTAACAAGATCTAGCGGAGTCGCGATTGGTATTTCACTATTTCTTGCTTTATCAGGAAACATCGCATTACTAGCAGCAACTAGATATGATTGGGCGAAATATTTATTGCCAGCAAACACAGATTTATATAGTATTGCAAAGAATGGAAGCTTTATTGATGGAGTAACGTTCCCGTTTGCATCATGTATGTTATTACTGTATTTATTTGTATTTTTAATCATTTCCTATACAGTATTTTTAAAACGTGATTTAACTTAAAAAAAGGAGCCGTTAAGCATTTCTTAACGGCTCCTTTTTTAGGAAAAATGTTTAAGTGCCCTTTCAGCTAACAAAGCGAAGTATTCTGCACTTATAGGTAACGCTCGCTCATCTACTGTAAAGCTTGGATGATGCCATTCATGTGTACCACTCGTTCCCATAAAGACGAATGATCCTGGTATGTGTTGTTGATAAAAAGAGAAATCTTCGCCAGCCATGGAAGGAGTAGGGGTAATCACGTCTAGTGACATTTCCTGTGCAGTTTGTGTACATAAATGAGTAAGACTTTCATCATTATGGACAGCAGGAGGACCTGAATGAAAATGGAATTCTGTTTTTACACCTAGTGCATCAGAAACGCCCTTAATGATACGTTCCATTAAGGCTGGAATTTTTTCGCGTGTTTCAGCTTGGAAAGTACGAACAGTACCTTCTAACATTGCTTTTTCAGGAATAACGTTCCACGTATTTCCTGAGTGGATGTTTGTGACACTAACGACGGCATTATGTGAAGAACTTATATTTCGGCTTACAATAGTTTGTAGTGCCATCACAATTTGAGAAGATGCGACAATAGGGTCTACCCCAGCATCTGGTACAGCTGCATGTGTACCAACTCCGTGAATTTCAATTTCAAATCGATCAACTCCGGCCATCAGTGGACCATCTTTAATACCGATTGTACCTACTGGTAAATCAGGTTTATTATGCATACCGAAAATAGCTTGTACACCACGTAAATGCCCGGCTTCGATGACGTTGCAAGCACCATTACTACTTTCTTCAGCTGGCTGGAATATAAAGCGTACAGTTCCGCTAAGAGAAGATTCTTTTTCTTTTAGCAAATAAGCAGCCCCTATAATAGCAGCTGTATGAAAATCATGCCCACAAGCGTGCATTTTTCCATGGATTTTTGAAGCGTAGGATAAATTTGTTTCTTCCTGAATAGGAAGGGCATCAATATCAGCACGGATTGCTATAAGCGGTCCGTTACGATTCCCCGAAATTTCAGCAATAACGCCCGTTTCTAAATTAGAATTTATAATCGTAATGTTTTTCTCTTCCAACCAATTCTTTATAGCTCTCGTCGTTTCAAATTCTTCGTATGATAGTTCTGGATGCTCATGTAAATTTCGACGAATAGAAATTAGCGTCTCAGTTAATTGCTCTAGATTTGCTGCCACTTATAATGCCTTCTTTCTTAAATAAAGTATTTACATTAAGTATACAATATTAAAAGAGAGGATTCTCAAATGAAAATCCCCTCTCGTTTATGCTGCCAATTTTTTGTGTGTATGATGTTTACGATAACGTCCACGCATTGCATAAGCAATTTGCGGGATTGCAATCCCGATTAAAATAAGTGATACACCGAACCATTGTGAAGATAGTACAGCTTCTTTTAAAACGAATACAGACATAATTGTTGTAACTGGTAGTTCCGCAGCGCCAAGAATAGTCGCTAAGCCAGAACCAATCTTTGGAATACCAATTGTAAAGGCGATAGAAGGAATGACGATACTGAATGTTCCTAAACCTAAACCGTATTTCCAAAGTCCTTCAGAAATTGCACCGTTAAAAATAAATGTTGGAGGGAATACGATCATTACTAAAGTTAAAGCACCAGCCATTAAAAGAACACCGCGTGGTAATGAAGGTACTTCAACAGCAACTTTTCCGCTCACGAAAATGTATGTTGCAAATGTAACAGCAGATAATAGGCCTAATATAATTCCAGTCGTATCGAAATCACCTGCTGATTTTTCTAGTAAACCACTTGATAAAAATGTACCTGCAAGTAAGAAAATAACAGAAAAAACTTTTTCTCTTGAAGGTAAAGTTTTTGTTGCGACTGCTTCAATAATAATTCCGACCCAAACGAATTGGAATAAAAGTATAATGGCGATAGATTCTGGTACAGTTTTTAATGAAGCATAATAAAAAATTCCAGTGAAACTTGCAGATGTACCTGCAACGAATAAAATTAAAGCTTGTTTTAATGGAACACGATGTCTAGAAAATAGAAGTGTAATAGCAAGCAAAATAATCCAACCGAACAAATATTGGCTGCCAATTACCTCTCCAAGTGAAAATCCTTCTGCATATGCAAGTTTAACGAAAATAGCTAAAATTCCATAACTACACGCTCCTAATAAAACTAAAAGAGAATAACGAAGCATGAAATATTCCTCCCATCTATATGAAATTGTTCCGTAACGGACATATATAACTAGAGGGAAGTATACAAAATTAAAAATGAAGGGTCAAATAAAAGAAAAGTGTGACATTTTATAGAATAATAATAAAAGTATGATATTTATGCATAATCTTGAAATTAGTAATAATAGAAGTATTGTAAAATCAAGTTTGTATTGTATAAAGACAGCATTTGAAAAAAATATTTTTTAATCAATATGTATATAAACGTACGAATAACATGCTAATCATTTGAGAAACTATATTACCTTTGTTATGTTAATAACATTAGAGAGGTTTTGTAGTGTAATTGAGATTTTTCTATATAAATAGAAGGAAATGAAAACGTTTTTTCAGAAAAAGTGTGAAAGGGTAGTTTTTCTTATTATCACGTTGGAAAAGTGATTTCACGAATTGTTCATAGTATTTTTATATGTTTTTGCTACAATATGTAAGGAGAGGAGTGGAATAATGCAAGATATTAGTATTTTTTTAGCGTTTGGTGCTGGGTTTTTATCATTTATTTCCCCATGTTGCTTACCGCTTTATCCGGCATTTTTATCGTACATAACAGGTATGTCGGTTTCTGAGTTGAAAGAAGAAAATGCAATGCTTCGCAAAAGAAGTATGATACATACAGCGTTTTTCTTACTTGGATTTTCAATTATATTTATTGCAATTGGATTTGGTACAAGTTTTATTGGAGGCATCTTTACAAATTATAAAGATTTAATTAGACAGTTAGGTGGTATATTTATCATCGTGTTCGGTCTTATTATTGTCGGTGTGTTTAAGCCGAAGTTTTTAATGCAAGATCGTAAATTTACGTTTAAAAATCGTCCGAGTGGTTATTTTGGATCTGTTTTAATTGGGTTGGCATTTGCTGCAGGGTGGACGCCTTGTACAGGACCTATTTTAGTGTCTGTAATCGGATTAGCAGCAACAAATCCAGAATCAGCAATGATTTATATGATTGCATACATACTTGGATTCGCTATTCCGTTCTTCGTGCTATCATTCTTTATTACGAAAATGTCTTGGATTAAAAGAAATAGTATGAAGTTCATGAAAATCGGGGGATACATTATGATTATCATGGGTATCTTCTTATACTTTAACTGGATGACGAAAATTATCGTATATTTCTCAAGTTTATTTGGTGGTTTTACGGGTTTTTAGTATTATTCTGTGAAAATGTTGGAAATACTAACGGAAAAGCATATAATGAAAGTATATTTTGCATATAGCCACAAAAAAGGATGAGAAAATATGAACATAGTTGTTTTATCCAGTATCGTTGCTGTTTGTATGGCTGTTGGTGCGATGTTTATTCGTTTAAAAGCAGCTAAGAAACCTGCAACATTGAAAAAAATTATACTTCCACCATTTTTTATGAGTACGGGAGCGTTGATGTATGTTTTTCCTGAATTTCGATTAACTCCAGCAGAAATGTTAGAAGCAATTGGCGTCGGTTTGTTTTTCTCTATTTTTCTTATTAAAACATCTAAATTTGAAATTAGAGGACAAGAGATTTATTTGAAGCGTTCGAAAGCATTTGTCTTTATTTTAATCGGATTACTTGTCGTGCGTATTGTATTTAAAACATATTTAAGCCAATCGCTTGATTTAGGACAACTTAGTGGGATGTTCTTCTTGCTGGCATTTGCGATGATTGTGTCATGGAGAATTGCCATGTACCGTTCCTTTACAAAATTACAGAAGGAAATGGAAAAAGAAGATGGTTTTTATAATGAAAAAGATATGAAATTAACTTAAAAACTGTATATGTATAAAATAAAAAGACAGCGTTTTTTGACGCTGTCTTTTTATTTTATATTGCTAACATCTTCTATTCCAACCGCGCCGGATAAAACGTTCCCCATTAAAGAAACAATTTAAATTTGGTGAGACGAACGGACCGATAAACGGAATAATGTTTGGCTCTGAAGTTTCATCAACGAAAGTCGGTGGTTTAGTAGGATCTGGTCTGAGTGTATAGCGAATGCGGGCGGTATTTTGAATGAGACCATTTCGTGGCTCTGCTGTTACTTGAACGATAAAACGAACAACAACGGATTCACTTGGATTAACAGTATTGATAAGAATACCGATAGTTGGGCTAGTTCCGGGACGTGCTACTCCATTTACTGTTACTGAATTTGGATAGAAAGTAACTTCAGGAGGAAGTGGGTCGGTAATGAGTACGTTATTTACTGGGATGGTGCCATTGTTAGTAAAGGTAAGTGTATATGTGATGAAATCACCGAGATGGGCGCTATTTACATTTGCGGTCTTAATAAATGTGTTTGGCTCATTAGGGTTTACTTCTATCGTAATTGGTGGTGTTGTAGTCGTTGTTGTGATAGGTGGTCTAGTAGAGTCGGGTTGAGAAGTATACGTAATGGATGCGATATTTGTAATCATTCTATTAGCTGGAAGTGTAATAACCTGTACTTTGAATGAAATAGTTACGGATTCTGTTGGATTAAGAGTTCCGACTGGAATGCCTGTGGATGGATTTGCGTTTGGAACGGGAATGTTATTAATTGTGACACTATTTGGAACGAATGATGTGCCGACAGGAAGTGAGTCTGTAACAGAAATGTCAGTGACAGGAATCGTACCTTCATTTTGGAATGTGATAGTAAATGTAATCGTATCACCTACTGAAACGATGGATTTATCAGCGGTTTTTATCGGGTTAATAGTCCCAACGTTTACAGGAGTAATTGTAGTAGGTGTAGGCGTAGTAACGGATACAGGTGGTTTAGTAGGATCGGGTTGGTACTGGAAGGAAACGTTACCTTGGTTTTGAATTTCTCCGCTTGGTGGAATTGAAGTAACTAGGACACGGAAAGAAATCGTTGCGGATTCAGAAGGAGCAAGTGTTGAAATTGGGGTGCCTGCTGATGGATTTGCAGTTGGTTGCGGCACGTTGTTAATTGTGACACTATTTTGGATGAACGAAGTACCGATAGGAATTGTATCAGTTACAAGTATATGATTAGCAGGAATGGTACCTGTATTTTGGAGAGAAATCGTATACGGTGCGAGACGTTCTCGAATAAGTAATGCGGGAGCATAGGCGACAACGAGGACTATTCTTAATTGTAGAAACATCGAAAACAATAAAGAGTAGGATAACTGTTCAGGCGAGTGAGAGGAATGAAGGAGTAACGCCCCGAAACTCTCCCAGTGAGATTCCCAACTGCATACACTCGGCAGAGTGAGATGTTGGAAGCAGGGTAAAACATGCGGTTACGGTTCGTAGTGTCTATATGGATAACCGAAAGCCAGCAGGAATAATAAACCGGCTGGAACTAACTAAGTACCGTATGCTGTCAACCGACAAGGTGGTGCGACACGTTCCTAAGTGAAAAGCTTAGGCATTGTCGAACTTACAGTTCAACAGTGAACTGTCATTC
>NZ_JAQFUL010000073.1:0-25206 GCF_027716265.1 Bacillus cereus group sp. Bc031 | reverse complement strand
CCATTAGCTCAGTTGGTAGAGCATCTGACTTTTAATCAGAGGGTCGAAGGTTCGAGTCCTTCATGGCTCACCATTTTCGCGGAAGTAGTTCAGTGGTAGAATACAACCTTGCCAAGGTTGGGGTCGCGGGTTCGAATCCCGTCTTCCGCTTAATTACTAAGGGGCCTTAGCTCAGCTGGGAGAGCGCCTGCCTTGCACGCAGGAGGTCAGCGGTTCGATCCCGCTAGGCTCCATCTAATAGAGAAAGCTTACATCATATGATGTAAGCTTTTTTTGTGTTTAAAAAGACAACTTTCATACTTGTCATTTAAAATGGAGAAAACGTGAAAATAAAGGATGGGGATAATTATGAAAGTTGTTATTGCATCTGATTCATATAAAGAAAGCTTAAAAGCTATAGAAGTATGTGAGGCCATTGAAAGAGGTTTTGGAGCAATTTTCCCTAAAGCAGAGTATGTAAAAATACCAATTGGAGATGGAGGGGAAGGAACGGTTGATTCCCTTGTTGATGCCACAAGCGGGAGGATTATATCATTTCATGTGACAGGACCACTTAGAGAGAGTATACAAGCTTTTTACGGTATGTCTAAAGATAAAAAGACAGCGTTTATTGAAATGGCAGCAGCATCAGGCTTACAACATGTTCCGGCTAAAAAACGAAACCCACTTATTACGACGACGAAAGGAACAGGAGAACTTATACTACATGCGCTAGACGAAGGAGCTGAGCATATCATTTTAGGACTTGGAGGAAGTGCTACAAATGATGGAGGAGCGGGTATGTTGTCAGCTTTAGGAGTCAAGTTCATAAATGGAAAAGGAGAAGTAATAGAGCCATCTGGTGGAACGTTACATTCGATTGTCTCTATTGATTTTTCACAAATGGATTCCCGTTTAAAGCATATAAAGATAGAAGCAGCATGTGATGTAGATAATCCGTTAGTTGGAATAAGAGGAGCATCTTTCGTATTTGGACGACAAAAGGGTGCGGATGAAGAGATGATGAAAGAGCTGGATGAGAATTTAAAGCATTATGCGCATATCCTTAAACAATACCTATCTTGCGACGTATCTAAAATACCTGGTGCAGGAGCTGCAGGAGGTATGGGAGCAGCTGTTATTGCAGTGCTAAAGGGAAACTTGCGGAGAGGAATTGAAATTGTATTAGATTATACAAATTTTGATAAGCATATAGAAGGTGCAGATTTAATTATAACTGGCGAAGGGAGAATAGATGAACAAACAGCATATGGAAAGGCCCCAGTAGGTGTTGCGGAGCGTGCAAAGCATTTTCATATTCCTGTCATTGCTATTGGGGGATCGGTATCTCTGAATTATTCGGCTGTTCATGAAAAAGGAATTGATGCAGTATTTAGTATTACAACAAGTCCGATGACATTAGAGGAGGCATATAAAGTAGCAGAAGAGAATATCGAAATGACAGCAAAGAATATTGCAGCAGTGTGGAAAATAGCATCAGAAAAACACTTCTAAATGCGGGAGTGTTTTTTATTATTATCTAATAATAATGATGGTAGTTGTTTCATTATGTTAACTTTATACATAGAATAGTCTTAACATTTTGATTTTGAAGCAAATATAAGTGAATAATTTGTATATCCATACAGAAAAATGTCGAGTTGAGTCAGAGTATATAAAAGATTTAAAATATTTAGTGAAGGCACAAAAGGGGGATACTATCTATGAAAAAAGAAATTTCAGTTATTGGAGTTCCAATGGATTTAGGCCAGATGCGTCGTGGCGTTGATATGGGACCGAGCGCAATCCGTTATGCAGGTGTAATTGAAAGAATTGAAGGAATTGGATATGACGTTAAAGATATGGGAGATATATGTATAGAGAGAGAAAAAGAGATAGATGAAAATACAAAATTAAGAAACCTTACACAAGTTGCAACTGTATGTAACGAATTAGCAAGTAAGGTGGATCATATTATAGAAGAAGGGCGTTTTCCACTTGTATTAGGTGGCGATCATAGTATCGCTATTGGTACATTAGCTGGTGTTGCGAAACATTATAAAAACCTAGGTGTTATTTGGTATGATGCACATGGTGATTTAAATACAGAAGAAACTTCACCATCTGGAAATATTCACGGTATGTCACTTGCAGCAAGTTTAGGGTATGGACATCCCACGCTTGTAGATTTATACGGGGCATATCCAAAGGTGAAAAAAGAGAATGTCGTAATTATCGGTGCACGTGCATTAGATGAAGGGGAAAGAGATTTCATTCGTAATGAAGGTATTAAAGTATTTTCAATGCACGAGATTGATCGTATGGGTATGACGGCTGTTATGGAAGAAACAATCGCGTATTTATCTCATACTGATGGTGTGCATTTATCATTAGATTTAGATGGTCTTGATCCTCACGATGCACCAGGAGTTGGAACACCTGTAATTGGTGGCTTATCTTATCGTGAAAGTCATTTAGCAATGGAGATGTTAGCGGAAGCTGATATTGTTACATCTGCCGAGTTTGTTGAGATAAATACGATTTTAGATGAGCGAAATAGAACGGCAACAACAGCGGTTGCTTTAATGGGTTCTTTATTCGGTGAAAAACTAAAATAAATGTAAGAAAAGCAACTGAGAAGTTGCTTTTTTTATTTGAAAATAGGCGTATAATAATGATTTATATTATACTGTACGATAAGAATGTTTGACATCTTACCAATTTAGACTAAAGGGGGTTGTTTGTAATTGTCGTTTGTTTCATGTATGGTATAATTAACTAGTTGTTGGAAATACATACAGATAGAGCATAAAACAATATTTCAATATATGGATAGAATTGCTCGTAAGTAGGAGGAAGGGTTAGCATGCCTTTTGAAGATACGACCATTTTGAAATATCTTAGTACGGCATTAGATATTGCCGTTGTATGGTTTATTATATATAAGCTAATTCTCATAATCCGAGGGACGAAAGCTGTTCAACTTTTAAAAGGGATTACAGTTATTATTGTCGTTCGGATGATCAGTATTTTTCTTGAATTGCGAACGCTATATTGGCTAACTGAACAAGTATTAACGTGGGGATTTTTAGCCGTTATTATTATTTTCCAGCCAGAATTGCGAAGAGCGCTTGAGCAGCTAGGACGCGGGAGTTTATTTTCGCGTACTGGAACTCACGAGGATGATGAGCCTGAAATGGTTGCAACAGCGATAGCGAAAGCAACGGAATATATGGGGAAACGTAGAATTGGTGCATTAATTACCTTGTCAAAAGAGACCGGTATGGGTGATTATGTAGAAACGGGTATTCCGCTAAATGCAAACGTATCATCGGAATTACTCATTAATATTTTCATTCCAAACACACCTCTTCACGATGGAGCAGTAATTATGCAAGGAAGTACCATTAAAGCAGCAGCTTGCTATCTTCCGTTATCGGAAAGTCCATTTATTTCTAAAGAGTTAGGAACTAGGCATCGCGCTGCAATGGGAGTTAGTGAAGTTACTGATAGTATTACAGTAGTTGTGTCGGAAGAAACAGGCCAAATTTCTTTAACGAAAAATGGTAAGTTGCATCGTGATTTGAAGACAGAACAACTGAAAGATATGTTGTTATCTGAATTTAGTGCGAACGAAAAAACGACTTCTTCGTCTTTATGGAATTGGAGGAGAAAGCGTCATGGATAAGTTAATGGAGAATCATTGGTTTTTAAAGGGGATCTCATTACTATTGGCGTGTATGCTTTTTATGTCAGCGACTTTAACTGAAAAAAATACGACATCGGGGATACTACCTTTTGCAAATGATGCGAAAGAAACATTAACTAATTATGCTATTAACGTTAAGTATGATGAAGAGAAATATATTGTAAGTGGTATTCCGGCAGAGGGCGTTAAGGTGAAGTTAGAGGGTCCAAAAGCAGCAGTTGCTACGGCAAAAGCGAAAAAACAATTTGATATACCAGTTGATTTGAGAGGTAGCGAAAAAGGAACGTATGAAGTTTCTTTGAAAACGAATGGACTTCCAGATGATGTGAAAGGAACAGTTCAGCCATCAACAATTAAAATTACTCTTCATGAAAAAGCGAGAAAATATGTTCATGTAGACTTGAAATTATCAAATGAGGATCAAATGCCAGCTGGTGCTACTCTCGAAAAATCAAACATTAAACCTGATACGGTTGAGGTAGTTGGGACGAAAGAAGAAATTGAAAGTATTTCATCTGCTAAGGCGTATGTTGATTTAAAAGGTGTTAATAAAACTGTTACAAAAACAGCCGAAGTTACATTATACAATAAAGAAGGAAAACGTTTAAATGTAAGAACAAGTCCATCTAAAATTAGTGTAACGTTGAATGTGGCGACGCAAGCTACGGCCAATAATACTGAAAAAACTGTTCCTATAACATATGCGAAAAAGGGGAGTTTACCGGAAGGATTGGCCGTTACAAATATTAGCGTTGAGCCGAGAGAAGTAACGATAGCAGGTCCAAAAGATATATTGGATAATATACAATCGATAGAGGGGGTCGAAGTAGATCTTAGTCAATTGACAGAGTCTACAACATTCGATACCTCTGTTTTATTACCAAAGGGTGTAACAAGTGCGAAGCCAAATCAAGTAAAGGTTTCAGTAGGCGTACAAAAAACAAAACAAACGAAAACAAGAACGATTGATGGTATATCAATTCAAAAAAATGGACTTTCTAAAGACGTTACGGCCCAGTTACTTTCGCCGCAAGATGGGAAGATAAGCGTTGATATTTCAGGAGAAACAAGTATAGTAGATAAAATAACAGCTGCTCAAATAACAGCAGTGATTAATCTACAAAATGTGTCTCCTGGGACGAAGGATGTTGCTATTCAAGTGAGTGGCCCTGGTAATATTTCAATAGAGCCAAAACAAAAAAGTGCTAAAGTTACAATTGTGAAGAAAGAAAATCCCGATAAAGAAGTACAGGGTAAAGGTGAGCAACCAAATTCAAATAATAATAAAGATAATCAAACTGAAAAACCAAAAAATCCTGAACCTGAACCTAAGCCTGATCCAGAAAAGGAAAAGGAGAAGGAATCGGAACAAAATGAAGATAAAGAAACTAGCCAAGAGCCAACAGTAGATAATCAAAAAGAGCCAGAAAAAGGAGCGAATCATAATGGGTAAATATTTTGGTACAGATGGAGTACGCGGGGTTGCGAATAAGGAGTTAACACCTGAATTAGCGTTCAAAATTGGACGTTTTGGTGGTTATGTATTAACAAAAGATACAGACCGTCCAAAGGTAATTATCGGCCGTGATACACGTATATCAGGACATATGTTAGAAGGAGCTTTAGTAGCAGGTCTATTATCAACTGGAGCAGAAGTAATGCGTCTTGGTGTTATTTCTACACCAGGTGTTGCTTATTTAACGAAAGCGTTAGATGCACAAGCTGGTGTTATGATTTCTGCATCTCATAATCCAGTACAAGATAACGGAATTAAATTCTTCGGTTCAGACGGTTTTAAATTAACAGATGAGCAAGAAGCAGAAATTGAAGCTTTATTAGACAAAGAAGTGGATGAATTACCACGTCCAACAGGTACGAACCTTGGGCAAGTGAGTGATTATTTTGAAGGTGGACAAAAGTATTTACAATACATTAAACAAACTGTAGAGGAAGATTTCTCAGGTTTACATATCGCTTTAGATTGTGCGCATGGTGCTACGTCTTCTTTAGCTCCGTACTTATTTGCTGATTTAGAAGCTGATATTTCAACAATGGGAACTTCACCAAACGGTATGAACATTAACGATGGAGTAGGTTCTACGCATCCAGAAGTATTAGCTGAATTAGTAAAAGAAAAAGGTGCTGATATTGGTCTTGCTTTCGATGGTGATGGTGACCGTTTAATCGCTGTAGATGAAAAAGGAAACATTGTTGATGGCGATCAAATTATGTTTATTTGTGCAAAGTACATGAAAGAAACTGGTCAACTAAAGCATAATACAGTTGTTTCAACAGTTATGAGTAACTTAGGTTTCTACAAAGCACTTGAAGCTAACGGTATTACAAGTGATAAAACAGCAGTTGGTGACCGATACGTAATGGAAGAAATGAAGCGCGGAGGTTACAACTTAGGTGGAGAACAATCAGGCCATATTATCTTACTTGATTACATTACAACTGGTGATGGAATGTTAAGTGCACTTCAACTTGTAAACATTATGAAAATGACGAAAAAACCATTATCTGAGCTTGCAGGAGAAATGACAAAATTCCCGCAATTACTAGTAAACGTTCGTGTAACAGATAAAAAACTAGCACTAGAAAACGAAAAAATTAAAGAAATTATTCGTGTTGTAGAGGAAGAAATGAATGGTGATGGCCGCATTCTTGTTCGTCCATCTGGAACAGAACCACTTATTCGTGTAATGGCAGAAGCACCAACACAAGAAGTTTGTGATGCATATGTACATCGCATTGTAGAAGTTGTGAAAGCGGAAGTTGGCGCTGAATAATTTAATAAATTTATTGAAAAGGAGCACAATAAGTGCTCCTTTTTCATATGTTTTATAGATGGTGAAAAAATTTTCATTGACGGTTTATCCATGTTTGTTATAAGATGGTCTTGTTCTTTTTCTCAAAGGAAATATTGTAAATTATAGAAGCGCCAGAACTACAAGTAGTGTAGTTGACGAGGTGGGGTTTATCGAGATTTCGGCGGATGGCTCCCGGTTGTTCATCACAACCGCAAGCTTTTACTTAAATCATTAAGGTGACTTAGTGGACAAAGGTGAAAGTGTGATGAGAGAAAAGGAACGGATACAAACTAGCTGTATAAGTATATACGGACTTAAACCCAATCGAGAGGAAGGTGAAAGCCGTTACAAGCTTACAGGGCTAGCAATATGTAATCCGTTTTTTAGTATAAATAAAAATGGTATCGGACTATGTCGTTACATGTTCGCAGAGCAGTGTAAGCATTTGTAACGGCGACTAAACATGTGTGGAATCGTAGGATTTATTGGAGAGCAAGATGCAAAGGAAATTTTATTAAAAGGTTTAGAAAAGCTAGAATATCGTGGATATGATTCAGCAGGTATTGCAGTACAAGCAGAGAACGGTGTTGTTGTATACAAAGAAAAAGGCCGTATTGCAAAACTTCGCGAAATCGTAGATGAGAACGTAGCAACAAGCGTGGGGATCGGTCACACACGCTGGGCTACACATGGTGTTCCGAGCAAAGTAAACGCGCATCCGCATCAAAGTACATCAAAGCGTTTTACACTAGTTCATAACGGTGTAATTGAAAACTATGAGTTAGTGAAGAAGGAATATTTACAAGATGTCACGTTCGTAAGTGAAACGGATACAGAGGTTATCGTACAGCTTATGGAACAACAAGTGAGCACAGGACTAAGTGTAGAAGAAGCGTTCCGTAATACGCTATCTCTTTTACATGGCTCTTATGCAATCGGATTACTTGATGCTGAAAATCCAAACATGATTTATGTTGCTAAAAACAAAAGCCCGCTATTAGTAGGTGTTGGTGACAACTTTAATGTTGTGGCGAGCGACGCTATGGCGATGTTACAAGTTACAGATCAATTTATTGAATTAATGGATAAAGAAATTGTAATTGTAACGAAAGAAAGTATTACAATTAAAAACTTACAAGGTGAAACGATTGAACGTGCACCGTTTACAGCGGAATTAGACGCAAGTGATATTGAAAAAGGAACATACCCTCATTTCATGCTTAAAGAAATCGATGAGCAACCACTTGTTATCCGTAATATAATTCAAAAGTACCAAGATGAAAATGGCGAGATTGAATTAGATCAAGACATCCGCAATGCGATTTTAGATAGCGATCGTATTTACATCATTGCATGTGGAACAAGTTATCATGCAGGTCTTGTTGGAAAACAATTTATCGAGAAGTTTGCAAAAATGCCAGTTGAAGTGCATGTAGCAAGTGAATTCTCTTATAACATGCCATTATTAACAGAAAGACCATTCTTCATTTACATTTCACAAAGTGGTGAAACAGCTGATAGCCGTGCAGTACTTGTACAAACAAATGAAATGGGGCATAAAGCATTAACAATTACAAACGTACCTGGTTCTACACTTTCTCGTGAAGCGGATTATACACTTCCGTTATACGCGGGACCAGAAATCGCCGTTGCATCAACGAAAGCTTACACAGCACAGCTTGCAGTACTTTCAATTTTAGCTGCAGATATTGCTAAAGCAAAAGGTGAAGTTCTTGGTTTTGACTTAACACACGAACTAGGACTTGTAGCAAATGCAATGGTACAACTTTGTGATCAAAAAGAAGAAATGGACGCATTAGCAAAACAATTTTTAGCAACAACTCGTAACTGTTTCTTCATCGGACGTAGCGTAGACTTCTACGTAGGATTAGAAGGAGCGTTAAAGCTAAAAGAAATCTCTTACATCCAAGCAGAAGGATTTGCTGGAGGAGAATTAAAACACGGTACAATCGCTTTAATCGAAAACGGTACACCAGTTATCGCACTTGCTACACAAGAACACGTAAACCTTGGAATTCGTGGTAACGTGAAAGAAGTAGTAGCACGCGGAGCTAACCCATGTATCATCTCAATGAAAGGCTTAGAAATGGAAGGTGACAGCTTCGTATTACCAGCTGTACACGAAGCACTAGCACCGCTAGTAGCAGTTATTCCATTACAACTTATCTCATACTACGCAGCACTTCACCGCGAGTGTGACGTTGATAAGCCACGTAACTTAGCTAAGTCTGTTACGGTTGAGTAGGAGATTAGTAGGTTAGTAAATATATTGTGGATTTGAAATAAAGTCGCGATGTTTATAAAAAAGATGCGATGTTTTGAATAAAGTCGCGACGTTTTAAAAAAAGTTGCGATGCTTCACCCCTTTAGATATGATTATCTAAAGGGGTGTTTTTATGTCTAAAAGAAAAAGAACATCTGAAATTGAAAAGTGGATAAAAGAGGGTCGTGGTTCAGGTATCGGTATAAATTATAAACCATGGCTGAAAATTCAAGATGTATCCTCTCTAGGTCGTTCAACTCGTTTAAAAGGAATAAAAACGAGTAGGCAACATGAATTTTTATCGGATTTAGAACGAAACTACTTTTATTTAACTGAACATTCGGATTTAATTTTTGATATTCGTGAGCAATTTCCTTTACTACCGTTGGAAGAAACAATTGTCATCGCAGATGAGTTAGGTATTAAGCATTCTACTGATCCTAAAACTGGTGAACCAATTGTGATGACAACGGATTTTTTATTAACAGTAGATAAAGGACAAAGTGTGTTTGAGGTGGCTCGTACAGTCAAAATGAAGGATGAATTATTGAAGGAGCGTGTACTGGAAAAGTTTGAGATTGAGCGTGAGTATTGGCAGAGACGAGACATTGATTGGGGCATTGTTACAGAGGAAGAGATTCATAAAGTAATGGCCCGGAATATTAGCTACATTCATGACTATTACAATATTCGAGATTACGATGTATTTCAAAAAATGAGTTCGCGGCTCATCGAGGATTTATCTTTATCGTTGATGCAAAGATTACTAAATGATTCACGTAGTGTCCGTATTATTACAAGTGAATTTGATTCAGATACACATCTGCCTTTTGGAAGTGGTGTGACCCTTTTTTATCATTTGCTTGCTCAGAAAATTATTGTGATAGATATGTTTAAACCAATAAATTTAGAGGAGGCTATTGATATTAAGGCGATTGATGAAAGCAAGTTGAAGAAGGTGAAATACGGATGATTTATATTAATCAAGTGCTTCAATATGTAACGGATTCTAAGAGGATACGTGTAATCGATATTGAGGAATCGTATGTGTATATCGCTAATATTGATACGACGAGTGCTATGCCTCAAAAAGAACTATATAGTGTTTTACAGACGGACATTAAACAAGGTGAGCTTCTAATGGTTATGGATCCTTATGCAAAAGCTATTCCAGATAACGAATTAACAGAAGTACAAATACGAAAACGTGAAGAAGATTGGTATATAGTTGAAAAATATATTCTTCATAATATGAGTGAACTACTTAATAAACAAGGTCGCGAAAATAAGATTCAGGAGATTGTTAAAGACAGTGGACTTGGGAAAACGAAGGTAAAAAAGCTTCTCAGTCGTTATTGGCAGCGTGGTATGAACAAAAATGCGATGTTACCAGATTACGCAAATTCTGGTGGTAAGGGAAGAAGTAAATCTTTAAAAAATACCAAAATAGGACGCCCTCGAAGAGTAAATATTAGTGGGAATTATCAAACGGGCATCAATATTACTGATGAAGTTAAGATGCAATTTGAACACGCCATTAACAAGTATTATCGCAAAACAAATAATTATTCACTAACAGATGTATATCATTTTATTTTGCGTGATTTCTATTCAGACCGCTATAAAGAGAATGGTGAAATGAAATACCATGTTTGGGATGCTAGTCGAATACCTTCATATAATCAGTTTTACTATTGGTTTAAAAAACTAGAGGATCCGAAAAAAGATATTCAATTCCGTAAGAGTGCCAAGGAATTTGAGTCTAAACATAGACCGATTTTAAGTGATTCTAAATCCGAAACAAATGGACCAGGAACGCGTTTCCAAATTGATGCAACGATTGCAGACATTTATTTAGTTAGTTCCTTGGATGTAAATAAAGTAATTGGTAGACCAGTTATTTACGCTGTAATCGATGTGTATTCTCGTATCGTTACAGGATTATATGTCGGGTTAGAAGGTCCATCATGGATTGGAGCGATGATGGCTTTAGATAATATGGTCGCAGATAAAGTGAATTTTTGTAAACAGTATGGGATTGAAATACTTGAGGAGCAATGGCCTACATATCATTTACCCGAAATCATTATTGCTGATCGAGGTGAGTTTGAAGGATACTCTGTTGAAAATCTAATTAATAATTTAAATATCAAAATTGAAAATACAACCGCTTATCGAGGGGATTTAAAGGGAATTGTAGAACGTAAATTTCGTACATTGAATGGTAAGGTAAAACAAAAGACGCCTGGGGCAATTCAAAAGGAATATCGTGAGCGAGGAGACCGAGATTATCGCTTAGATGCGACTTTAAGTCTTAAAGAATTTACAGCAATAATTATTACGCTGGTGCTTCATCATAATCATAAAATCATTGATAAATACCCAATGGAAAAAGAAATGATTACAGATGGCTTAGTACCAACTCCAATCAAATTATGGAACTGGGGGATTCAAAATCGTAAAGGAAGACTAAGAACTGTTGATAGAAATATTCTAAGATTGAATGTTTTGCCACGTGGAAAAGCTATCATTTCTAGAGCTGGTATTAAATTTAAAAATCTATTATATGGTTCAAAACAAGCTGTCGAAGCGCAATGGTACCTAAAACTAAGAAATAAGAGTATCGAAATAGTTTACGATCCACGTGACGTAGAAAAAATTTATATTCCGCATGATAATGGAATGAATTTCGAGTCTTGTATTTTACTTGAGCCAAGTCAACAATATCGCAACGACCTCTTAGAAGAAATTATTTTCCAACAACAATTACGAAGTGAATTGGAAGAGATCGAACGTTCCAATCAAATACAACTAACAATTAATACAGATGCAAAGATGGATGAAATCATTAAAAAGGCAAAGAACAAGAAACATCAACCTTTAAACGCATCTACTAGCAAAAGAGAAAAAATTGCATCGATTAGAGAAAATAAAAGTACGGAAAAGCAGTTAAATAGACAGCAAGAAAAGTTTGATTTGTCACCAGCGGCTGTTAGTGAGAAAGCAGAAGTAATTGATTTTTCTACAAAAGAAAAGGTACAAAGTGAGCTATCTAAAAAGTCTAGCTCTCGCCTAATGGAAAAATTAAAGAAAAAGCGAGATGAGAAGTTTGGAAAAGACGAATAATCTTGTCCTTAAAGGTGATTTTGAGGAAGCGAATTATAAAGCGCAAGTTTTATCTGAGTATGACAATAATCCCTTTATCGAAGCGCTCCCGCCAATCTTTGATGAGGATGATGTGCTAGAAAGATTTATGGTGACGCCACGTATTACAGAGCAAGATAAACAAAGTGAAATGAACATTCGCTATCATGTGTTGAAGCGTGTGAAAAATTTCATTCAACCTTTGCCTATCCATTTTGAAGTAGAGCGTCGCCTATCGACTTTAATTCGCCGAGGATATTTAGCACGTAATCCATTAGATAAAACATTTCTAGAGCGTATTCGGGTTTTACACCAGCTAAGAGAAGATGAAGAGGAAGCACATAAATATATTGATGAGCGATTAAATTATATTCGCTCTACAGCAGATAGTTTATCGATTATTGGCATTTCAGGTATTGGGAAAACAACAGCAATTGAGCGTTTACTACTTATGTATCCGCAAGTTATTAAACATGAAGTTTACAAAGGACAAGCGTTTAATCGTACACAAATTGTTTGGCTTAAAATCGATTGTCCATATGACGGTAGCTTATCTACAATGTGTAAAGGATTCTTCAAGGCGATTGATGATCTACTCGGTACTCGTTATTTAGAGAAGTATGGTTATTTAAATCGTGTTACATCAACAATGCTGTTACACATGACTTCTTTAGCCAGTATGTATGGTATCGGTGTGTTAGTTATTGATGAAATTCAGCACTTACTGCATTCAAAAAATGACCAAGAAGAGATGTTAAACTTTTTTGTTACATTATCAAATACAGTTGGCATCCCTACAGTGTTAATTGGCACCTCGAAGGCCCAACAATTATTTAAAGGAAACTTCCGTCAAGCTCGTCGCGCAGCAAGTGATGGCGCAATTATTTGGGATCGTATGGCCGAGGACAGTGAGGAATGGGAGTTCTTTTTAGAAACATTATGGGAGTTACAATGTTTAAAAACTTCTTCAGAACTTACTGGTGAAATTAAAAAGACATTTTATGAAGAATGCCAAGGAATTACTTCGGTAGCTGTAAATTTGTTTATTCTAGCACAGGAGCGAGCGCTATTTGATGAATCAAATGAAAATGAGGTTATTACTTCCCGCGTGCTAAAGAAAACAGCTAAAGGGGATATGAAAATTATTCAGCCGATGCTTAATGCCATTCGTAAAAATGATTTGAAGGCAATGTATAAGTATGAAGATATTATGATTAATTTGGATGATTTGATGATAAACCATAAGCAAAATACAGAGTACGAGGGGAAAATCAAAGCCGCGATGAAAGAACGTCAAAATACGTTGCAATATAAGAGGCAAGATACGATTGAAAGTTTAAGCATTGAAGTTGCTTCACTAGGGATTTTTGATGCATTGGATGCTAATGATATTCGGAAGCTCATAATAAAAGTTGTAGAGAATAAACCTATTGATAGTGACTACAATACTTTGAAGTTAGAGTCTATTCAGCAAGTGCTAGTATTAAATGAAAAGAAGAAAGAACAAAAGTCTAAGAACAGCATTAGAAATGTAAAATTATTACCATTATTAAAGTCGCGAGAACAAGCTATACAGAAAAAGAAACATTCATATGAACTGTTGGCAGCTAATGGCTATATGAAAAATCCATTAGAGGAATTTTACTAGGGGGATGTAAAAATGTTAACATTCTTCACTAATCCATATCCAGATGAATTGATGTATTCAGCGATTGCACGTTATCACTTTTATAGTGGCAATCTTGATTGTAAAGACACATTAGAAGAAGTGTTTCAAAGTCGTTCTGTGATTCCGAGTGTGGAGATTGGTAGCCATTTTGCTATATTAGCTGAGCAACTAGGCTCTAACTATTCTGTTGAGACTATATTGGCTAATCATACAATTTATCCTTATTATGCAATATTTTTAACAAAGCAGCGTCAGCAAGAAATTCTACGAGATGTTGCTAGTAATGGACAAGCACTTTATACAAGACTCGGTATGATTGCAGGTAGCATTTGTAAGAGAAAAGGACTCTATTATTGTGCGGAATGTACGAAATTTGATGTAGAGCAATTTGGAGAGCCATATATACATCGGGAGCATCAGCTACAAGGCATTGATTACTGTCCACACCATGAGGTGCAATTGAGAAAATACCCAGTAGATACAGCTAGCCGTATTGAATACATTCGTTTTGAGTTAAAAAATATGAATCTATCTTCTATTTATAAGGCTGATCCTTTTGCAAAAATTTCAATTCACTTATCAAAACAAGCATATAAATTATTGCAATTACCATTGCATAAATTTTCACGTGAAGATATTAAGCTGAAATACCGTGCGTCATTGTTTGAATTAAATCTGATTACAGTTTCGAATCGAGTACGTCAAAAAGAGTTGTATCAAGCGTTTGAAAATAAGTTCCCTAAAGGCTTTTTAGAAAAGTATGAGAGTACTCTAAATATAGCGGATGAGTATAACTGGTTAAAGGTGATTACTCGTAATACCAAGCGCCATGTACATCCTTTTAGGCATTTGTTAATGCTTTATTTCTTAGAACAAGATATAGATGACTTTGTGAATCAAGAGGCTGATGTAGGGCGGTTTGGTACGGGGCCGTGGCCTTGTTTGAATAAAGCAGCAGAACACTATAGAGAATTTATCATTCCTAGTGTTGAAATTAAAAGAGACTCTAAATTAAAAGTTCCAATTGGTACATTTAGTTGCTCGTGTGGCTTTGTCTATACAAGAAAAGGTCCTGATATGTCTTTAGAAGATCGATTTCGCATAGGAAGAGTAAAAGTATTTGGTGAAGTGTGGGAGTCAAAACTTAAACAATTGTCTAAGAAAGGACTTGGTACAAGAGCAATTGCGAGAGAATTAGGAGTCGATTCCAAGACAGTTAAAAAGTATTTAGAGAGACATGAGGTAGTAAGTAACCAAGCAAAAATAGAGAATAAAGTGTTATTTGAACAGTATAGAAACGAGCTGATAGAAGGTATACAGAAACTCCCTAATTTATCTCGTACAGCTTTGAGAGAACGTTTTAAAAAGCAATATATGTTCTTATATCGGCATGATAAAGAATGGTTGATGAAGAATTTGCCTATAAAACAACAAAAGCTAGATTCAACTAAAACAGCAGACTGGAATAAACGAGATAGAGAATATGTTGCAAAAATAAAAGTGCTCTATAAAGAGTTATTAGCAAAAGAAAGACCTATTCGAATAACGGTTTCAGCGATAGGTAAACGATTAGGAATATTAGCGAACTTGGAGCGTCATGTAGATAAACTATCGCAGACGAAGGAACTATTAGAAGAAATAACTGAGTCAGTCGAGCAATTTCAAATTCGTAGATGTTGTAAAGTGATTGACCAAATGATAACGATGGATGAACCAGTTATACTATGGAAAGTACAGCGTATAGCAGCAGTAAAAACGCATCATTTTCATGAAATAAAACCAAAGTTAGAAGAATATTTAAAAAAGAAACAGGATGTGAGTAACGATGAGAAAACAACAGGTTAAACTGAATAATTGGCCATTTGATGAAGGAGAGCAAGCTCAATTAACTTGGATTAGCTCTCCTTTTTTGCAAGATAAAAAAACGATGATCCAGGCTTATTTTAGAGTGAATGATAGGACTGAAAAATTAGTAGTTGATTGGGGAACATTGCCAGCTTTAGCTATTCAGCATTACTACATGAACGGCGACATTAGTCAAAGTATTCCTCCGTCAGGTATAGAAGAAGTCGAAATTACAATTTATCCAAACACTGTGACCTATTCAGAAAGAGTTTGGAGCATATTTGGTACAAATGATAAAGATGTTTCGCGTAGTTTCACTGTTTCATACCGAAATAAAAAATATATCTTGCCCCTTATTGAAGTTGTGCGTAGTATTTTAGCGCCAAATCGATTTTTATTATATCGTTTATTTGAAACGAATTCTTTTCCGCAATATTTTATTGAGCAATACGAGCCCAATAAGCTACATCTAGATTTTTCATCACAATATCATCGTAAGTATACGAAAGACTCCTACTTATTCCAGCTAGTATGGCTTTTAACAAATTCAGATCTAAGACAAGTGTTCGAAAATACAGCTTATACCTTTATTAATACAGGAGTCCTACGATTTGATTGGTTATTCAAGCAACCTATTACCGTTACTGCTGGTGTGAAATCAAGTGTAGTGGGAGGAACTATCCTTCGAATAAAGAGTGTTAAAAATAAAAAAATTCCTTATAAAGAGATTTCATTTACTCATCCAGAGATAGTGCAAAATGAAAGGTCGAGCGAAGCTAAAAAATATACGGTTCACCCAAAGCAGAATGATGGTACTGATGAGTCTGGAATGGAATTAGATGAAAAAGCTGATGGAACAACTGATGATTTTGATTTAATAGAAATGGATAATCAAATTCATGAATATGAAAAAATTCCAAAGGTAACAAAAGTTCGTAGAAATTCTAATAAGCAACGAACACAAGAAGATGAAAATACAAAACGTTATTTCATTGAGGATAATGGACGAAGATCTACGGCTGATGTTGGTGGTAATCAGCTTGCAAGAGGAATAGAAAATAAATCTTTATATGAGATACAGGCACAAGGTGAATTATTGGATTTTATTAATGTACTTAAAGTTTTAGAAGATTATCCAGAAGTTAAAGCAATTAATGTAGCTACAGGTATATTACCTACAGGGAGTGAAAAGCGGAAATTTAGTTACTTAGATGATGGAATTACAAATCGTAAGTACATAGTAGCTAGTATAGAATTGTTTAATGGGAAACATTATAAAATACTAGAAATAGAGCGAGAAAGTCGTTCTTTATCAATGCTATTACTATATTCAACAGTTAATGTAGAATGGTCTTTTTTTATTCGGAATATATTATCAGGCCTAGTGAATAAAAGCGGTGTCTGGACTAGAGAATTAATGATGGAGTTGGAAAGAGAAGGAGTTGTTGTGAAAAAAGCTAAGCATAGCAGGAAAGGTATTACTCATAGAGCTTTAATTTTATTAGATAAATTAATTTGATAAATGGGTGTCAGCATTATTGAATCGTATTTATTTAGTGTGTGAATAAGGTGGTAAGATGAAGTGTATTCAAAAAATAAAATGCGGTTACTATAAAATAGTATTGACTATACTAAGTTAATGTATTATATTTATTTCATAAGTTATTAGTTATTACTAATTAGGAGGTAGCATGTAGTGAAAAAAGATTACGTTTATAAGATGTTTGATTTAGTAAGAGGCTATATTTCTCCGGATAAAGTAATAATTCCGGTGGGGACAATATTAATTTTAGAAAAGCAACGACCTTATTTTTTAAAGGAGTTAGCACAAACTCAAAATATGGATACTAAAGTGCAAAAGGCTGTTAAACAATTAGAACTTGATTCCAAAATTATTGAACATATGCTTTCTCAACTAGATATGTTCTTTAGGGAACTCTCTTCAAAAGTAAGAAGTGAAGTAGTGCTGATACTAAGTAAGGCTGTCATTGATTTTTCATTCAGTGAAATATTTGATGAACTTTTAACATCAGTAACAAATCAAATGGGAATGAGATCTGAAAGAATTGCAACCCCTTCAGCTATAAATGAGATTATCGGAAATTATTTTGACTTAAAAAACTGTAAGAATAGTACCTTATTAGATGGAGCGGCTGGATATGGATTTTCCGCTACGGATTTTCTAAAACAAAATCCAATACTAGAGTTGAATCTTCAAGATATTGACTTAGATGCTGCAACGATATCAACAATGCGTTTCTTTTTATTAGAAGCAGAAGTGAATATCGTTAATAGAGATTTTCTAAAAGAGCCTGGATTTATTGAAAGAAAAGAGATGAAAAAATTTGATTTTGTTGCAATGACACCTCCATTTGCTAGCCAATTAACAGATGAGCAAGTTAGGACTATGGAAAATGATGAATTTAATAGGTATGTTTATGGAATTCCTTCACGTTCAAAAGGTGACTTTGCTTTTGTGAGCAGTGGATTAAGTGCATTAAAAAGCACAGGGAAAGCAGCTTTTTGCTTAGCTGCTGGTACATTATTTAGAAGTGGTCCTGAACAAAAAATTCGTCAGCGCTTAATAGATTTTGATTTAATTGAGGCTATTGTATTATTACCAACTAATTTATTTGCTCCATACACAGGAATCGCATCTATATTATTACTTTGCAATAAAAATAAACCATTAGATAGACAGGGTAAAATTTTAATGGTAAATGCGAGTGAATTAGGGACAGATGCTAAAAGAGGAACATATTTAGCAGATGAAGAAATTAAGAAAATTAGTATGATTTTATCAGATGGTTTGGAACAAGAAGCTATTAGTAAATTTGTTTCAAATGAAAAAATTCAATCTGGACAGCTTTCACCTGAAACGTACGTATACAAAGCAGAAATTGATGTTGAAGAATATGGTAAAATCATATTGAATCCGTCAGCCTTAAAGAAAAAGGAAACAGTAGCTTTAAAAGAGTTAGTGACTTTGTATAGAGGTTATAATGCCTCAACTAAGGATGAAGATCCTAATGGTGATTATGCAGTTCTGAAGATTTCGGATGTTGTAGATGGCGAAATTAAATATGAGGAACTTACCAAATATACAATAAAAAATAATGCGAAGATTGATAATAATCGTATTCAAAAAAATGATCTTTTACTTTCAATTCGAGGTGCAAAACGCAAGACAGCAATTTTCAAATCAAATGCACAGGATGTTTTAATATCTCAAAATTTTGTAGGAGTACGATGTGGTGAAAATTTAGATGCAGAGTTTTTACAACTATATTTAGAATCACCAATTGTTGAATTTTATTTTACAAAACATATGGCAGGCTCAACTATTCCAAATTTACCGATTAAGGAGATAAAAGAATTACCAATACCTGTTATGCCTGTTGAAAAGCAACGAGCAATTGTTGCAGCTTATAAAGGAGAGGCATTAGATATTGCTAAACAACTTGAAGAGTTACATTTACGTCAAAAACAATTGAAAATAGAGGCATTCGAAAAAATGGGCTTAAAAGACACATTTAAAATTCAATAAAATTATAATGGGATCAGATATTTCAAATGTGTAGTTTTTAATCAATACATTATTAAATAATAAAAGGTGGTAATTACATGATTACAGGTGAATTAAAAAATAAAATTGATGGGATTTGGACAACCCTTTGGACAGAAGGTAGTACCAACCCTTTAACAAATATTGAGCAAGTAACATACTTGTTATTTATGAAAGGTTTAGATGAGGCAGAATTGGCAAAAGAATAAGATGCAGAACTATTAGACTTAGAACATGATGGGATTTTTCCAAAAGATAAGCCGTACCTTCGTTGGAACGTATTTAAAAATTTAGGTGATGCGGAAGATATGTACAATAAGATGGTGCAAGAAATCTTTCCATTTATTAAAGGATTGGGTGGACAAGAGGAGTCTGCATTCTCGACTTATATGAAAGATGCTATTTTCCAAATTAACAAACCCTCTACTTTGCAGCGTGTAGTATCAGCCATTGATGGTATCCCCATGGAAGACCGAGATACACAAGGTGATGTATATGAGTACCTATTATCAAAACTAGCAACCTCAGGTACAAACGGTCAATTCCGTACACCGCGTCATATCATTAAAATGATGGTGGAGTTAATGAAGCCTACTCCAGAGGATATTATTATTGACCCGGCAATGGGGTCCGCAGGATTCTTAGTCGCAGCAAGTGAATACTTACGTAAAAATCACAGTGATTTATTCATTGTACAGGGCTTAAAAGAACATTTCCATCATGATATGTTTCATGGTAATGATATGGATACAACAATGTTACGTATCGGTGCAATGAATATGATGCTACATGGTGTAGATGCACCAAATATCTCGTATCGTGATTCTCTTTCAGAGGATAATAAGGAAAAAGAAAAGTATACATTAGTATTAGCGAATCCGCCATTTAAAGGTTCATTAGATTATGAAGCTGTTTCGAATGATTTATTAGCCGTAACCAAAACAAAGAAAACGGAATTACTATTCTTAACGCTATTTTTACGTATTTTAAAACCAGGTGGTCGTGCAGCAGTAATTGTACCAGATGGTGTATTATTTGGTAGTTCAAAAGCTCATAAAGAAATTCGAAAAGAAATTATTGAGAACAACAAATTAGAAGCAATTATTTCGATGCCAAGTGGTGTGTTTAAGCCATATGCAGGAGTATCGGCAGCGATTATGATTTTTACAAAAACGAATGCTGGTGGTACGGATAACGTATGGTTTTACGACATGAAGGCAGATGGCTATTCATTAGATGATAAACGTAACGAAATCGAAGCGAACGATATTCCAGATATAATCGAACGCTACAATAATTTAGAAACCGAAAAAGAGCGCAAACGCACAGAACAATCATTCTTTGTGCCATTTGAAGAAATTAAAGAAAATGATTGGGATTTGTCGATTAATAAATATAAAGAGATTGAGTATGAGGAAGTTGAGTATAGAGAGCCGAGAGAGATCGTAAAAGAAATTATGAACTATGAAGAAATGATAATGGGAAGTTTATCAGAATTAGAGGTGCTTTTAAATGAAAAATAAATTAGTGCCTCTAACTGAAGTGTGTGAATTTAAAGGTGGAAGTCAGCCACCTAAAAGTGAATGGATTAAAGAAGTGAAAGATGGATATATTCGAATGTTGCAAATCAGGGATTTCACCCAAAAAAATGTAGATCCTGAATTTGTAAAGGTAAAAAAAGGAATGAATATAGCTAAAGAAGATGATATTTTAATTGCTAGATATGGAGCTTCCATAGGAAAAATTGTTACAGGACTATCAGGAACGTATAATGTGGCTTTAATAAAAGCAATTCCGAATTTAGAAGTATTATCTAAGAAATATTTATACTATTTTTTAAAGAGTAATATATTCCAAAACTTTTTGTTAAATGTGGGGAGTCGAGCTGCACAAGCTGGTTTTAATAAAGAAGATTTAAAAAGTCTTAATATATATTTACCATTACTTAAAGAACAAGACAAGATAGTATTACTTTTAGACAAGACTGTTGAATTAATTACTAAACGCCAAGCACAAATCGAAGCATTAGATGAATTAACGCAAAGTGTGTTTTTAGAGATGTTTGGTGATCCCATAGAAAACTCAAAAGGTTGGAAGACAGGCTTTTTAAAGAATAATACGATCAAAATCGGTTCGGGTGCAACCCCTAGGGGTGGAAATAAAAGTTATAAAGATGAAGGAATTTCATTGATTAGAAGTATGAATGTATATAATAATTCTTTTCAAGAGAAAAACTTAGCTTTTATAGACGAAGAACAGGCAGAAAAATTAAATAATGTTGCGGTTTTACCAAATGATGTATTATTGAATATTACTGGTGCATCAGTAGCTAGAAGTTGTATTGTACCTAATAGAGTTTTACCTGCTAGAGTAAATCAGCATGTATCAATCTTAAGGGTAGATGAAAATAAGTTAGATTGTACTTTTTTAAATTATCTATTAACAACGGACTCATTTCAAAAATTTTTAATAAAGGTAGCAACTAATAATGGCGCTACAAGAGAAGCAATTACAAAACGCCAAATAGAAGAGTTAAAAATAATTGTTCCACCTCTTGAATTGCAAAGGAAATTTAATGAAAATATTAAGTTTATTGAGAATCAAAAGAAAAACATCAAAAAATCTTTGAAGAAATTCGATGAATTATATTCCTCTATTCTTCAAAAAGCATTCAAAGGTGAGCTTTTCCAAGAACAAGCATAAAACTTTAGTTACAAGGGGATAGGTCAATGAAGAACTTGGGATTTTTAAAAGAAAAAGAGCAGTTCAAGAGTTTTGCGACAGCTTGTACAGAAGCTGAGAATGCGATGCTTGTAAGCCCTGCGACGTGTGCTATTTTGACACGTCGCGCGCTTGAACTTGCTGTGAAATGGGTATATCAAGTTGATAATGATGTCGCTGTACCATATCGTGATAATTTATCGAGTTTAATTCATGATCGTAACTTCCTAGGTATCATTGATGAAGAGTTATTACCAATGATGAAATATGTGGTGAAGCTAGGGAATACAGCCGTTCATACGAATGCCAATATTACACATGATGAAGCGGTACTGGCGCTTCATCATCTTCATCAATTTGTGTCATGGATCGACTATTGCTATGCTGATGAATATACGGCCCCCACCTTTAATGAAGTGCTTCTACATACAAGTGCAGAAAAGCGTGAGCGCCCAGAAGAGCTACAAGATTTATATGAGCGTTTAAGTGCGAAAGATAAAGATTTAGACGAATTACGTAAAGAGAATACAGCACTACGCAGTCAGTTTACAGCTAAACGTGTTGAGCATACAAAAGAAACAAATTTTGTGGTGGATGAGATCAGTGAGTTTGACACACGTAAAATGTATATCGATTTAGATTTAAAATTAGCAGGCTGGCAGTTTAACCAAGATATTGAGGAAGAATATGCAGTAAAAGGTATGCCCAACAAGATAGGTGAAGGTTTTGTTGATTATGTACTACGTGGTGAAAACGGCAAGATTATTGCGCTTATAGAGGCAAAGCGAACATCGAAAGATCCAAAAGAGGGGCGTCAACAAGCCAAACTTTATGCAGATTGTATTGAAAAAGAACAGGGGTTACGACCAGTTATTTTCTATACGAATGGCTATGAAACGTATATTTGGCATGATCATTATAGCGCACGTAAAACATCCGGCTTTTATAATAAGGAAGAAGTACAATTACTTATTGATCGTCGGACATTACGTAAGCCATTAAAAGATATTGCAATTAATGATGCTATTACCAACCGCTATTATCAAAAAGAAGCCATTCTTTCTGTTTGTGAAGCATTTGAACGTAATCAAAGGAAATCACTACTTGTCATGGCAACGGGTAGTGGGAAAACACGTACAGTTATTTCACTTGTTGATGTTTTAACGAAGTATAATTGGGTGAAAAATATTTTATTTTTAGCAGACCGCACAGCTTTAGTTAAACAAGCAATGCGCAACTTTAATGCTCTAATACCTCATTTATCATTATGTAATTTACTTGAAAATAAAGCGAACCCAGAAGAAAGCCGAATGATTTTTTCAACATACGCTACGATGATGAATGCCATTGATGAAACAAAAGCAAAAGACGGAAAACGCTTATTTACAGTAGGTCATTTTGATTTGATTATCATTGATGAATCTCATCGAAGTATTTATCAAAAGTATCGTAGTATTTTTGATTATTTTGACGGCATGTTAATTGGATTAACGGCAACACCAAAAGATGAAGTCGATAAAAATACATATTCCATTTTTAATTTGGAAAATGGTGTTCCAACGTATGCTTATGAATTATCACAAGCAGTTGAAGACAAGTTTTTAGTTGACTACAAAACACTAGAAACGAAAACAAAGTTTTTAGAAGATGGTATTATATACGATGATCTTTCTGAAGAGGAAAAAGCTGAGTTTGAAGATGCTTTTGAAGATGAGCCAAACGTACGTGATATTGATAGTTCAGCATTAAATAATTGGCTATTTAATGCAAATACGATTGATATGGTTTTAGAAAGCTTAATGACAAATGGCATTCATATCGAAGGTGGAGATAAAATCGGGAAAACCATTATCTTTGCTAAAAATCATCGGCATGCGCTAGCAATTAAAGAACGATTTGATTTGAAGTTTCCTGAATATGGCGGTAACTTCGCAGAAGTCATTGATTATAGTATAAATTACTATCAATCGTTAATTGATGATTTTTCAGCGACTTCAAAAATGCCGCAGATTGCCATTTCTGTGGATATGTTAGACACAGGAATTGATGTCCCTGAAGTCGTCAATTTAGTATTCTTTAAAAAAATTCGTTCGAAAACAAAATTCTGGCAAATGATTGGACGAGGCACACGATTATGTGAGAATTTATTTGGCTTAGGGCAAGATAAAGAGAATTTTTTAATATTTGATTGGTGTAGTAATTTTGAGTATTTCCGTGCCAATCAGCATGGCATGGAGGCGAAACTATCAAAAACTTTAACCGAAAAGTTGTTTAACTCAAAAGTCGATATTGTACGTGAATTGCAAGATGTCGAATATCAAGCTAGTCCGTATAAAGAATTTAGACAGGAAACGGTAGAGCAATTAGTTACAGATGTAAAAACATTAAACGATGAGAATTTTCGAGTACGTCAACATATCCAATATGTTCATAAGTATAAGGAAAAAAACAATTGGAATGCTTTGTCTGTTGTTCAAACGAATGAAATTAAAGAACATGTGTCTCCTTTAGTCACGCCGTATGATGATGATGAACTAGCTAAACGATTTGATTTATTGATGTATACAATTGAAATTGCTAAATTAAATTCGAGTAATGCAACAAAGCCAATTATGCGAGTAATGAGTACAGCAGAATCGTTATCAAAATTAGGTTCAATTCCGCAAGTAGTAGAAAAAAAGATACCATTCAAAAAGTAAAAGATGAAACTTTTTGGCAAGAAGCTTCCCTTCAAGACTTGGAAGAAGTACGTGAGGCGTTACGCGATTTAATTAAATTCATTGAGAGAGAACAACAAAAAATTTATTATACAGACTTTAAAGATGAAATCATTGAGCAGACTGAAAATAATTCTATATTAGATGTGAATGATTTACAAAGCTATCGTCAGAAAGTAGAACATTATCTAAAAGAACATCAGGATCAAATTGCCATCTATAAATTGCGCCATAATAAAGAACTAACGAAGCAAGATGTTGAAACATTGGAAGAGATCCTGTGGAAAGAATTGGGTTCAAAAGAACAATATGAAAAAGACTTTGGAGATACACCGATTACGAGATTAGTTCGTAATATTGTTGGATTAGATCGACAGGCGGCAATGGAAGAGTTTTCAGAGTTTTTAACCGAGGAACGCTTAAATATTCAACAAGCAAGGTTTGTTGAATTAATTGTGGATTATGTTGTGAAAAATGGAACACTTGATAAACAAGTGCTTCAGCAGGATCCATTTAGAACACTAGGAAGCATTACTTCATTATTCAAAAATAGTATGGGGGATGCTAAGAAAATTATTAGTGTTATTGATCGAATTAATAAGAATTCGGAGTTTATTTCTTGATTTTTATTAAACTATTTTATAAAAAATATATTGATAAAATAGAGGGAAGAACTTATTTTGTGTAATCAACGATTGTAAAATACCCAATAACAACGGTTTTAAATTCCCCAAAAATAACAGATAATCGTTTCGAAACA
>NZ_JAQFUL010000072.1:0-25251 GCF_027716265.1 Bacillus cereus group sp. Bc031 | reverse complement strand
TCCAAGTATTAATTTACGGGTCTCTTATTAAGGGAATTTAAAGCTGAAATAACAGCTTAAATATAATATACGAGGAGGGATCGTTATGAAGAAGAAATTATCATCTATTGTAAGTGTTTTAGCACTTTCTATTATGTTTTTAGGTACATCTGCCCATGCTGAATACGATGGAACTAATATGAATAGAGTTAATAACACTGACATTTCAACTCGAGTGAATGACAATAACTTAGACAGAGTTAATAATGATGTAAGAACTCGAAATGTAAATACAACAAATGATTTAAATGATAATCGTGATAGAAATAATAATTGGGCTTGGCTCGGTTTATTAGGACTAGCATGATTATTAGGTCTTAGAAGAAGAGACAAAGAAGTACGTTAATTTAGAATGTTTTTAGTAAACAAGTACTTATTTATCAAAAATATAACAAATATAAATCGCCTTTTTAAAGGCGATTTATTATTTTACTTAAATGTAACATATGTAATTCATACTTCGACGATTAATTTCGTGGCGTTAATCCGTACAATATAAACTGAATCGTATTTTCAATTTCAGTTTCATCATCCCATTTTTCTTCAGGCAATAATAAAAACCGTGTTAATAATAAACCTAATACAGCTGATAAAGTAAGTCGTAAAACAGAAGATGGGGGCATTTCAATAATCTCCCCTTCTACTTGAAACTTTGCAATTAACTTTTTAAAATGGCAAAGCAACTCTGTTTCTACTAATTGTTGTATTTCATTTTTCAGTTCTGGCTGAAATGGCACTTCTTGAATTAATATTTTTATCATTGGAAAATGCTTTTTTGCAAATTCAAATCTATTATGAATAATAACTCTTAGAAGCCCTTCATACGATTCATACTCCGATTTAAATATTTCCTTTGCGAAGGCTTGTACGAAAAATGGTGCAGCAAACTTTGTTAATGTCGGCATGACGACTGCTAATAATAAATCTTTTTTCGTTTTATAGTAGCGGAAGATTGTTCCTTCCGCTACACCAGCACGCTTTGCAATTTCACTTGTTGAAGTTGAAGCGTATCCTTTTTCTCCAAACATATCAACAGCCGCCTCTAATATACGCATTTGACGTTCATTTCGTTTATCCGTGTTAGTTGCGGCAATCAATTCTTCCAGCCAATCTTTCTTCATCTATAATGCCCCTTTGTATCATCATTATATTTTTCGATGTTTCTTTAATGCAAATACATTCCCTATTGCAAATAATATTGAAAAAAGTAATAATACGGTAAGATCTAATGCAATCTCTGTAAATCCTTGATTTCGAATCATCACCTGTCTCATTGCGTTAGCGCCATATGTGAGTGGAAATAATTTCCCTAACATTTGAAGCCACTTATTCATCGATTCAATTGGAAACAAACCCGAAAAGAAAATTTGTGGCACAATGACAAGCGGTATAAACTGGATCATTTGAAATTCATTATTTGCGTATGCCGATAAAAACGTCCCTAAAGTTAATGCCGTTAAAGAAAGCATACATGTAATAAGTAGCGTTAGCCATATGGAGCCAGCTACATACAAGTCTAAAATGTAAACTGAAAAACTTACGATAATAATGGATTGTATAAATGCAAAGATCCCAAAACCAATAATATATCCTCCAACTATTTCCCATCTTTTAATTGGAGTTGATAATAACCTTTCTAAAGTACCACTTAAACGTTCTCTTACGAAAGATACCCCTGATAAAATGAATACAAAGAAAAAGGTAAAGAAACCGATTAATACAGGACCAAGTCCATCAAACATTGTAAAGTTTTTAGAGCCATGTAAATAATTCACTTCAGGTTTCATAATCGATATATCGTTCTTCTCTGTACTTTTTTGTAATATTTGAAGTACAGCACGATTTTTTGACGAATCGCTACCTTCTAATACAATATTCATTTTTCCATTTTCTAAACGAATGACTGCATCTACCTTTTGATTTTCCAGCTCAGACATTGCCTTTTCTGTATTATATTCATAAATTGACGCTTCTTGATTTTTCATCACTTTTACTAACTGAGCGGGCATATCAACAACAGCAATATGCGGTACATAGTCCTTTTGTGTAAACACTAGTGACAATAACCAAAGTAATAACATAGGTGCCCCAAACATCATCGCTAACGAACGTTTATCTCGAAAAAATTGGCGAATAATACGAATGATTACACCGGTAACTCTCATGATTCAGCCACCTCTTCCAACAAAAAGACATCTTCAATCCTTCCTGATGATACCCGCTTTTTCAATTCTTCAGTTGTACCAGTCGCAACTAGCTTTCCTTCTCTAATTAACCCTAGGCGTTCACAAAATTCAGCTTCGTCCATAATGTGTGTCGTTACAATTATCGTTGTGCCTTTCTTTTTCAAATCATAAAATTTTGCCCAGATTGTTTTTCTAAGAAGCGGATCTATCCCCACTGTTGGCTCATCTAAAATTAATATTTCTGGTTCATGAAGGAGTGCTATTGCTAATGATAAACGCTTCTTCATCCCGCCTGAAAAATGCTGCACTTGCTTTTTCATATGTTGTGATAATTGTACAAGGTCAAAAACTTCTTCAATTCTTTCTTTTTTATGCTTTCCCTTTAATCCGTACATCGTTGCCATAAAATCTGCATTTTCATATGCTGATAGTTCTTCGTATAATGCATCAGCTTGAGCCATATAACCAATTCTTTTCATTTCATTTAAATTAGGCATGTTCGTGTTGTAAACAAGCACTTCACCTTCCGTTGCTTCGTTAATACCTGCAATCAATTTAATAAGAGTCGTTTTCCCAGAACCTGAAGGCCCAACTAAACCAAATATCTCTGCTTTTTCAACTTGTAATGAAAGATTGTGTAAAACTTCTTTTTTCCCAAAACTTTTTGATACAGTCCGTAAAATAATGGCAGGCTGCTTCACGTATTCTTCCCCCTTCTCTAAAATGAGTGAGTACTCACTTTTATTTTACTCTTGCGTAATTATATGTCAAACTTCATTGATTAGTATGTATTTTCACTCGACGACATTAAACAATGAAACAGAGTCGACATTAGAATTTTATTTCCTAAAGTCGACTCTGTTTCATTTAAACTATAAATTTTACTTTACGTTTTTAAATTCATATACTTCCTAATTCTAGCAACATCTAAAGAATATTCGATAACTAATTGCTGTAACGGTAATATAACTGTGTCGGGATATAAATGTGCATATTGTAATGTTTCTGCATATTTTTCTAATCTTTTTTCTAAATACTTTATAATTTGATCAGGATGAGTTACTAATAAACATTTACAATAATAATGTATTTGTTCCTCAATCGCCGTATACTCTTCAATTTCGTATTCTTTATGCATGTGTACACCCCTTTAAGTTTTTTACATGAATTACTTATCACACTTTTCACTCGACAAATTTTAAGTTTTTTGATTATTTACACTATAACAAACACTGAGGGTCAAATTTTGTTACTTTATGTAACGTAGAAAATTTTTAACAAAATTGTAATGTTTACTCCTGCAAAATACAGAAAGCCCCTTTACTCATTTTTGTATAAAAAAAATCGTACAGCTTAATTTAGCTGCACGACTACAAGTTCTGGCCTATTCAAAATCCTTTGCGGAATGATACTATTACCTAATCCTCTACTTACTACCATAGACGTATTTTGATCTTCATATAAACCAGCTGTATATGTAGGGAATACCCCTTGATTCGGAGCAACTAACCCGCCAATAAATGGCAATCTAACTTGCCCTCCATGAGCATGACCCGATAATACTAAATCTAGTTGCTCATCAGCGTATTCTGTCAAAAATTCAGGCCTATGGGATAATAATACATCAAATGTATTTGGAGGCATTTCAAATTTCGCTTTTAAAATTGCATCTTTTACAATATTTCCTTCATCACGGTTTCCAGTTACAAACTCCGGATCATCAATACCTAGCAAGTTTATTTCTTGCTCACCCTTTCGAATGCCTACATGTTCATTCCTTAAAACATTGACATCATATTTCTTCAACTCTTTTTCTAAACGGTTATACTTTCCAGACCATTGTTCATGGTTTCCTGTCACAAAATATACAGGATACTTCTTTACAATTTCTCGTATTAATTGCATACTAACTTCTGCATCGTATGATTTACTGTCAATTAAATCACCCGTAATCGCAATAATATCTGGGTCTATGCTTTCAATTTTTTGAATTAATACACCTTGCTTATTGCCAAATTGTTTATTGTGTAAGTCTGAAATTTGTAGAATTTTATACCCTTTAAAAGAGGAGGGTATTTTACTAGAGGTTATTTTAACCTCAGTTATACCTATTAAATTGTTCTGTAAATATAAAAAAGTAATAAAAGCTACTAATATGCCAATAAACAATATGATTCTATTAATATTTCTCTTCATATTCTCTCCTTTTATTTTTATAAAACACTTATTTTATGTTAACAGAATTATATGATACATTTTTGATTTTTATTGAATATAGTACAGTACATGAAATTTCACATCGGATACGTCATATATATTTATTTTACCTTTATCCTCTTAATAATAAAAACACAAAAACGATTCTTTTCATACGAAAAAGAATCGTTTTCTAATTTTATACATCCAATAACATATGGTAAAGAACTGAAATAACTAAGAGATTATTATTTAATAGCATCGATTACAACTTCAGCCGCCTCTTTAATTAGTTGATTATCATAGGTAGCCTCTTTCTCATCTTTACTAGATAAAATTGCGATGATAATAGGTGATCTATTTGGTGGCCAAACGATAGCAATATCATTTCTTGTCCCGTAACTTCCAGCTCCTGATTTATCTGCAACTACCCAATCAGTTGGCACGCCTGCCCGAATAAGTTTGTCTCCTGTAGCATTCCCTTTCATCCAATCTGTAAGAATGTTACGCTTTTGATGCGGAAGCGCATTTCCGACCGTAAAATCTTTAAGATTCCTAGCAATTGCTTTTGCTGTACTAGTATCACGAATGTCTCCTGGAATAGCCTCGTTTAACTCTGTTTCAAAGCGATCAGACATAGTAACCCGATCCCCCATCTTTCTAAGCGCTTTTTCATATCCTTTCGGTCCGCCTATTTTATGAAATAAAATGTTCCCTGCAGTATTATCACTATAACGAACAGCAGCCTCCGCAATTTCTCCTAGTGTCATTCCAGTATCTACATGTTTCTCTGTAACAGGTGAATAATCCACTAAGTCTTCTTTCGTATAAGTAATAACTTCATCTAATTTCTTAGTAGAGTTCTGTTGCAGTAATACCCCTGCCGCTAAAGCCTTGTAAGTTGATGCAAAGGCAAACCTTTCGTTAGGTCGATAAGCGATTGTTTGATTTGTACCAGTATCAATTGCATATACACCTAATCGAGCATCATATTTTTTCTCAAGTTGAGAGAACTCTTTATGCGTCGCCTGGTTTTTATGTTTTATTTTCCCTTTCTTTTCTTTCGCTTCAACTTGCAATGGTCCTCCTGTAAAAGCTTCTAGGCTTGTAATACTTAAACCTAATATACCAACGCATATTCCTATTTTTAGCAGCCTCTTGTTTTTCAAAATCATCATTCCTTTCAAATTCTTAACACTTTTTTTACTTACATATAATAGACAATCACCAAAATACATTTGTTCCATAATCTAAAAAATTTTATAACTAATATCGGTGTTATTAACAAAATAAAGAGTAGCAACTATGATCGACGCTACCCCTTATTTCACACCTCATCTTTTTACTTATAAATGCTTTATATAAAATAGGGTCTCTTCCCCTGAGAAAAGTAATCAAATTTCACTAATTTTGATTAGGACTATCTGTACTAGCACCCTCACCATGTATACGTTGCTGTTTTAAATCAAAATATGCATCTAAAACTTCCTTTCCAATTATAGAATTAATTCCACTTTTATCATTATGAAGCCACGGAACTACTACTGAGAATGCTACTTCTGGATTATCATATGGAGCATATCCAACTAACGTTAAGTTGTAACATTCCATACGTTCTCCTTTTGCATTTCTACCTATTGGATCATCTCCACCATACACAGTTTGGGCTGTCCCTGTCTTTCCTGCTGGTTTATATGGAGCATTTTTGAAATGCTTTACGCCAGTTCCATCCCCTTCTTGGAATCCCCATCTAAACCCTTCTTTTATTTGATCAATATATTCTGTCTTCATATCAATCCGATTTAATACGACAGGCTCTATAGAGCGTATAACTTTACCAACCTCGTCTTTTATTGATTGTTCTCGTATTTCTTGTACAATTTGAGGTTGCATTCTATATCCACCATTAGCAATCGTTGAAATATATTGTGCCAATTGCAACGGCGTATACGTATCATACTGACCGATGGAAAAGTCTAGTAAAAACCCAGGTTGACTATCTACTTTTCTAGTTTGTCCAATTATTTCATTCGGTAAATCGATACCTGTTGGGACGCCTAAACCAAATTGCTTGAAATAATAGCGCATCGTATCAAATGCTCCTTGTTTAATATCCAATGAGCCATTTGGTACGTAATTAACTCCCGCAATTTTTAAAGCTGTCTGGAACATGTATACATTCGAAGATACTTGTAAAGCTCGTAAATCATTAATATTACCAAATCCAGATACATTCCACGATTTCTTAGCTTGTGTACCTTTAAATTTCATCGGTGCATCATAAAATTGATCTCCTGGATGTATTGCTCCTGTCTCATATCCAGTTAATAAAGTAGCACCTTTTACAGCAGAACCTAGCTCATACGAAGTTGTCATATTGCCTAATGCCAAATCCTCAATCTCTGTTTCCCCTTCTTTTTCTACAATCTTTTTGCCTGCCATAGATAAAATCTGTCCGTTATTTGGATTCGTCATGACGACAAAAGCTCGATCGAGTAGCGGCTCAGAACTCTTAAAAGCTCTCAAGTTTTTCTCTATACTTTCTTCCACTTTCTTTTGTAATTCCATATCAATCGTTAATGTTAAACTTTTACCACTTTTTCCTTTAGCGATTACTTCTGTATTTATAATGTTTCCTGATTTATCAGTTATGTTTTTCACTTCTTCTTTTGTACCATGTAATACATCTTCATATCGTTGTTCAATATAACTTTTTCCGACACGATCATTACGGTTATATCCACGTACCAAATAAGAATCTAAGTTTTCTTTCGGCAGACCTTCTTCACTACTCGTAATATTACCTAATACGGAACGAAACAAATTACCATTTACATAATTACGTTCCCAATCAACCGTTGCATCTACTCCTGGAAAATCCGCAAGATTTTCACTTATCCGCGCATACTCCTCATCTGTTACATCTTTTTTAATAATTTGTGGTGTTAGTTGATAACCTGAACTCATGTTACTTTTAATAGCTAACACCTTTAAATCTTGTTCTGTTAACTCACCCAATTCTACTTCTGTAACGCGACTTCGTCTTAAATCTTCTATTTTTTTATCTAACTCTTTTCCCTCTATTCCCTCTTCTTTAAACTTTTCTATATCTTTTTTAGCAATCTTTGTATCCGCACGTTTCGTATTCAACTGCATCCAAAAATCTTTTTTATCGATATCAGTTAATTTATTAATATCTTGTTCAGACATTTCAAGTACTTTCGCCAAGTCTTTTGCTGTTTTTAAAATATCGTCACTCGTAATCCCCTTCACCCTAGTATACGTAATTGTACGAAGAGACTTATTATTAACGACCGTTTTCCCTTCTCGATCTAAAATCTGTCCACGCGGATCTGGAATGCTAGTTGTTGCATTTTGACTGTTTTCCACTTGATTCTTATAAGCCTCTCCCTCAACGATTTGTACTTTTCCTAGCTGCATAATAATAGCTGAGAATAGTAAAAATATGCAAAGGAACATGATATTTAATCGAATAGATATATATGTCTTCTGCTTCTTTCCTTTTTGTTCTTTCATAAATCCTCCATATAATTCTTCTGGAACTTCTCACTAATACTTAAACGTTCCCTATATATTACAAACCATTATTCGGTTATAAATAATGTCTTATCTTTTTTTCTAAATCCTTGTAAGTATCAATTTCTTTTGGTATAGCCGCGTAATTGATAAATCTCCCTTCCTTTTTTTTCTCTAGTTTTTTGTCGCTTGCAATGTGACTCATAATATATTTACACATAGGCTGGCTAGTAACTTTTCATACTGATTATTCCTTTCTTCATGCTGTAGTACTTAATAGACAATCTAAATAATAAAGTTGTTCCACATTTACAAAAAAAATAATTAACTATAAGATGAAGTAGGCTACAAAAGGGAGGATTTTATGTTACATACAAAAATAAAAAAATGGTGATTTTTTGCGGTTCTTTCTATTGTAGGTTTGATTTTACTAATTTTATTTAAAATCAACTTCATTTCAGTTACTATCGCAACTTCTTCAGCCGAAAGAGGAAAAATCTTTGATCAAAATGGTGTAATACTAGCTACAAATAAGAAAGTTAAGTCTCTATATTGTACTTCTAATGATGAAAAGTTATCGAAACAAGATACATCAAATACATTAGCTTTTTTCGATCAATTTTCAAGTAAGTTTCAACATGATATTTCTTCAGAGAGCATAAAATCTCAATTACAACAATCTTGTAAAAAACAGACTATGCATGGTATACCGTTATACTCTGATATAGCTGAGAATGAACTTGCATTCATAAACAAAAACAAACCGAATAATGTAATAATTAAAGATGAATGGATTCGATATTATCCTAAACATGAAATTGGTTCACAGGTAATTGGGTATGTAGAAAATAACCTTAATTCAAAGCATATGCCAGTTGGAAAAAGTGGGATTGAGTTGCAATATGAAGATGATTTAAAAGGAAAACCGGGTAAAACTCTTATTTTTAAAATGAATAACAAAGAGTTCTTATGGAACATTCAAAAAGTACAAAAAGGTAAGGATATCAGGCTAGCTTTAAATTCTAAATTGCAACAAAAATCAGAGGAAGCATTACGATCGCAAATTAAGAAATTACCTGATGCTAAAGCTGGTTATGCTGTAGTGAGTGATGCAAAAACTGGCGCAATTTTAACTATGGCCAACTCAGCAGTTTTTGATCCAAATATATTACATACTCATGTATCAACTAAAATAGATAACTTAAAATCACTTTCGCAAAATAAAGCAATTCAAAAATTAAAGTATGGTGAATCTTATGTAAATATGGCCTCTACTATAAAGCCACTTACTATTTTAATTGGATTAAACGAAAAACTTTTTCAACCTGAAGATACGTATTTAGATAACGGTACTTTTGAGTATGATAATCAAAATAACATTACAAATGCACCCGGAACACCAACAGGTGAGATTACACCGAGGCAGGCTATCATTAATTCATCTAACACATTTATGACAGCAAAAGTAGCTCTTCCATTATTTAACCAACATAATGGCAATATAGAAAAAGTGGCACATATATGGACAGATTATTTAATACAATTCGGCCTACGTTCTAAAACCGGGATTGATTTACCCTTTGAAGAAGACGGTCAGTATGAATTCCATCCTTCTAATAAGTTTGAAAATGGAATCTCCGCTTTATTAAATGCCTCATGGGGCGGAAAAGAAGTGCATACTCCTCTTCAACTCGCTCAATATGCAGCAACTTTAGCAAGTAAAGGTGATAAATATAAACCACAAATGGCAAGTGCTATTATTGGTCAAGATGGTAAAGAAACAAAAAAGTTTAAACCAATTTTAGAAAGTTCAAATCGTTACCCAATGAACTTTTGGAGTGTCGTACAAGGTGGAATGAGTCAAAATATAGAGGAGATTAAAAAGTTGCCCTTTGACGTCGCTGGTAAAACAGGTATTACAGGTTTTCCGAATGAGCAAGCAAGAATGATAAATCATTCTCTATTCATTGCATATGCTCCTACCGAAGATCCACAGATTGCAGTTTCTGTCGTTATTCCTGGAAGTAATTCAGAAAAAAACATTGCTGCTCTCGTTACATCAGAAATTTTAGAGTCCTGGAATACTCTTCAAAAAGAGAATAAAAACAAAAAGGAAGGTTCATTAAAGTGAACCTTCCTTTTTTACCAAATAGAATCTATATTTATTATTTTCCATTCACCTTCATTATTCTTTTCAAACATAAATGAGTATTTAATGTCAGTTAAAACATACTCTTTTTGTACATATCCAGTATTACCGTTAATTGTCGATATTTTTATATATTCATCCTTCTGCGCTTTTTCTGGAATCCAAGCTTTTACCATTTCATTAGATACTTCATATAAAACTTGTGATTCTCGCTTTGGTTCAGCTAAAATTTTCGTTTTATTTCCAGTAACAGTTGCATATATAAAATGAGGTTGCTTTGGTTGGTTACTTTCTGTCAATCCACTTGGTACTTTATATACATATTTTGTATCATTTGAAAATTCTCCCCCCATTGTAAGTGCGACTTGCAACTCATGAAAAATATCTTCATCAAACTTCAATTCATCCTTCTTATAACTCTTCCCTTTAAATTGAACTTCATCTTTTAACGCTTTATACAATTCATTTTTATTTTTTACATTTGTACTTTGATATAACTCATTCATGAATTGTTTTAATGTTGGATCTTGAGCAGACTCATCTTTTGTTTTAGGCTTAATTTGTGTACTACTTTGTACCGGTGATTTATTATTATCAAGCCAAGGTTGTTGAACAATAAAAAATAAAAATGTACAAGCTAAAACCACAACAATTGGCAATGCTTTTTTACGAAATCTTCTTGTTTGTTTTAGAGAGCCTCCCTCATTACTTTCATATATAGATTGCTTTATTTTATAAATATATTCTTCTTCGTTTTTACGGTGTTCCCTTGGGCCTTTTTTTAATTTTCTATACCAGTCAGGATTTTGTTTATTGTTCATCACTACTACCCCCCCTATTAATTTTGAAACCTTACTTCTTGCTCTACTTAATCTAGATTTTACAGTTCCAATGGATACTCCTAACGTTTCAGCCATTTCTTCATAAGATAATTCATATTTTGCATCCAATATGATTATTTCACGGTGCTTTTTAGGTAGCTTTAATACAACTTTCCACACATCATTCATTTCTTCTTGCTTAAAAAATTCTTGTTCTGCCGACTGGGATTGCTTATCGTCACTAAAAAAACCTATTAAAGATATTCTTTTAAAATAAGATGATTTCAAATAGTTTATTGCCGTATTTCTTGTGATTTTTAATATCCACGTTTTAATAGATGACTCCTTTCGAAATGAATTCCAATTTTTAAATACCTTTATAAATACATCTTGCGTAATATCATCTGATAAGTGTGGATCTTTCGTAATAATAAATGAATAATTCCATACATCTTGCCAATAGTCTTTTATAACATCGTCCAGCTCATCATGATTACACTTTTCAATAAACGTCTGTTCCATTTCCGCACCTCAAACTTATTTGAATAAATGTAAAACTACCCTCACTTTTATTATGGTTTCAATATATAGACAAGATACAAGTTTCATTTGTTCCATTGATTATTTTTTTCAATAGTAGAAATCTTAAATAATCACCAATATATTCTCTTAAATGACAAGTTCCATAATATCACATTTAAAACGATAGAATTTGATTTAAACAATGAATATAATGAATATAATGAGGCATTAACTCCCTAGAACTACAACAAAATAGAAAAAGCATTCTCAATTAGGAAGAATGCTTTTTCGAAACTTAATTCTTCATTTTTTTCTCAATTTATACATTTGAGTTAAGCAAACAATGAATGTAGTAAAAGAATTTACTTTATAATTAAGTATTATTTCTGAAAAACATGTTTTACTTTTTCACCTGGAACGTTACTTCCTCCTCTTCCTTTTACATCTTCAATCATCATGGTAACAATCATGTCTGGCGCATTTGCATCGAAAGCTGCGAACCATCCAAGTTCTTTTCCGTCTGCTTCTTTCGACTCTTTCAGTTCTGCTGTACCTGTTTTACCAGCAAGCGTTACACCATCAACCTTTGCAATTCTCCCTGCGCCATCAGGTTCATTAATGACTTTGATTAATGCACTCTTTAATATCTCTTGATTCTTTTTAGAAATCACATTTTCTTTCCAATTCCCCGCTACTTTTTCTTCTTTTAAAAGATGGGGTGACGGAATATTCCCTTCATTCACAATCGGTGCATATGTTAATGCTAAATGAAGTGGTGTCATTAATACTTGTCCTTGTCCGTATCCCGTGTCTGCTAGTTGAATATCATTTTTTATCCCATCCCTTGCAATAATTGAAATAGGAAATTCATATTCAATTGGTAACTTTTCATGAAAACCATATTTCTTCAGTTCATTTACATACTGAGTTTTTCCTATTTTCAAAGCTTGTTGAGCAAAATAAATATTATCAGAGTACTTCATTGCCTTGTCAAAATCAATTGGATTTGTATCCTTCACACGTGTTACATAATAATTTCCCCAAGATGAATCTTTTGTCCACTTTAACCCTTGAATTTTAAATTCTTCCTTAGGATTTATTGCGTTTGTTTCCAAACCAATTGCACCTGTAATCGTTTTAAATACGGAACCTGATACAAATGCTTGTGTGAAGCGATTCATCATTGGTAGTTTCGCGTCGTTAGTCCACGCTTCTCTTTGGGCTTTTGAGGTTCCTCTAACTATTATATTTGGATTATAAGCAGGGCTACTTACAAGTGCGATTGTTTCACCCGTTTTAGGATTGATCGCTGCACTAGATCCTGCTTCATTTCTCATCTCATTAAAGATTTTTTCTTGAATTGCAGCATCAATTGTTAACGTAACATTTTCCCCTGTCTTCGCTTCTTTTTTTTGCTACGTTTTTCATCTCTTTCCCATTCTCATCTTCTATAAATACGCGTCCACCCTTTTCACCACGTAATTTATTCTCCAGTACTTTTTCTAGACCTGTCTTACCTATGAAATCATCAGCTTGATAACCTCTTTTTTGAAGCGATTTTAACTCCTCTGCATTCACCTTTCCTATATATCCTGTTAAGTGTGCCGCTGCTTCTCCTAATGGATACGTCCGAATATTGACTGGGCGAGATGAAACTCCTTCTAATTGAATATAATCATTCTGTCTAGTTCCTTCTTTTAAAATGCCTATTGGTACAAAGGAATTTGGTTTTATCCATTTCGCTGTAAGCTTCTGATCGACCTCTTCTATAGACATGTCCAGTAACTGTGCTACTATTTCTTTTGTTTGCGCCGCCGTTTCGCCTAGTTTCTCTGGAATAATTCCAACCTCAGTCGCTTTACCATTCGTTGCTAGACCTTTCCCATTTCGATCGTATATTTCCCCGCATTTTCCTTGTTCTGTTTGCATACGTACTTTGTAATCTTTTTTCATACCTGGAAAAATGAAATCTGGTGTCCAATCTATTTTCCAAGATTCCTTTTCTTTCACGAGTTTTGCTTCATGGATAAATGAAGCTGGTCCTCCATCCGTATCCATCTTAACTTCAAAAAGAAAAATTTCTTTATCTTTAGCATTCTCTCCTTTCGTTTTAACTTTTAAATTCTTAACGCCAATACCTTCATAAATTTTTTGGTATTTCTCTGTGAATTCCTTTTTAGAAATTGTTTTTTGAGCATGTTCTGATAAATCATCATACATATTTGCAAATTTTCTATCATTCCATAAATTTATATATTCTTCAAATGCTTGTTTTGGCGATTCGTTTTTATTACATCCTACTAAAATAACTGCAAAACAAATAAAAAGCAGCATCCATAATTTTTTCAATTCAATCTTCTCCCTTAGTTAAAAATGTTTTTTTCTTTCTTTATATATAAAATGAAAAATGTTTTAACGCTTAATTGACAATGTAAGTAATGAAATTGTTCCACATCTACACTAAAAATTTAATTTATGGTTAAGTTGGATTAGAAGAGAGAAGTTTTTAAGCTCATACAAGCAGTAGAAGCGGATATAATTAATGAACTTTATTATGAGTATTGTTTTAACAATTTCATTTAAAATATCTCTTAGTTCGGGTTCTCCAATTCTACCTTTTTTGTATATATTTGATAAAAAAAAGAACCCTTATACTAAGGGTTCTGCAACAGAAAATATCAAAAATATAAATAATAAAAAGAATTACTTAAAGTATAATTTATAGGCACCCTATATACTTCTTTTCGTTTCAAAAAACCCCTGCGCTGTTTGCGACAAGGGTTTAGCTCATTCTAAAACTTATTTAGAAGAGTCATGTACAGGCAAACTATTAAAAATCAATTCAGCAACTTTTACATACCCTTTTGAATTTGGATGAATGAAATCTGTAGACCAAAGCGTATTGTCATTAACTAACGGATGACTCCAAAAGTCAACATGATGAAGCTTATACTCTCTACTCAGTGAACGTATAACATCATTTGCCTCTAATAATTGTTCTTTTATTACTCGTTTTTTTTCAGAAGCAAGAGGAAGCCTTACTGTAAAATCTGGAAGATTTGCTATCATAATATCGGCACCTGTTTTACTTAATTTATCTATCATAAATTCCATATCGTTCTTATATGTTTGAAGATTCCAACGTCCTTTTAATACATCGTTTGCACCCACAATTAGACTAACCAAATCTGGTTTAAAAGCTAATGCTTTTTCCAATTGCTGTGAGCGAATTTCTTTCGTTACTAACCCGCGCTTTGCAAAATTGGCATATTCTATATCGTTTACACACAGTTGAACAAAATGATCTACCCAGCTTTTTAATGCGATTCCCTCAACTTCATCCCCTATCCCCTCTGTAAAACTATCACCAATCGCTACAAATCGCTGCCACATATGTATTCCCCCTTTATTATGAACCATATCTATACTATACAATAGCTCACAACGTATTTGTTATTTCTAAATGGTTTTCGATTTCAATTAAATTCCATAGGAGATTTTTAAAATAGAAAAGGATAAATAGATAAAAATATTTCACATGAACAAAACATGAAAACCTACTTACTATACTCATACCAAATATAAAGTGAAACTTTAATCACTCGAGGTTGCATTCCTTCCCAACTGATTATTAGCCCTTACCTATCAGGATATCCATTACTGTGGGATAAACTTTTCATAATCAAAACTATTAATTTTTTACTACAAAAAACTAAATCCTATATCGGACGTAGTTTTCCTAACAGATCTATCTAGGTTTTACTTCTTTGTTATAAAAATCATATAATAATTTAATAGATGAACTAGATAATATAGACATTGCCTTCTCAACTAATTCTCTATCCCAATCAAACCAACGCATTTCCATTAGCATATTTATTTCAGCATCAGTGAATCGTTTCTTTATTTCCTTAGCAGGATTTCCACCGACTATTGTATATGGCGGAACATTTTTACTTACAACAGATCCTGCTGCAACGATTGCACCTTCACCGATTGTAACGCCAGGCATAATAATAGCATTCATTCCAATCCAGGCATCACTTTTTATAATTGTATCGCCCTTCGGTTCATATGAATGTTCAATTTTCTCAACGAATGGATATACTGTAATCCATTCTGAGTGATGATTGTGATTACCACCCATTAAAATGACTACTCCGCTGGCAATACAAACATAATTCCCAATAATGAGTTTATCAAGATGCCATCCCATCTGTTCAATTGGATTGAAAAGTGCTCGGGACTTAGCATCCCCCACAAATACCTTACACAGCCATCTTCAAAATTTTGATGACCATAATAACCTGAATAATAGGAGTACTCTCCTACTTCAATGAGTGGATTTGTTACTATATCTTTTATATACTTTGTTTCCGACCAATGATTAAATAATGGATGCTTCATAACTTTATTCCTCGCTTCTAAGTAGTGTAGATTTCTGCAATTTACTTAGAAGCTTACTACAACTGCTACATTTTTTAGCTTTCTCAAACGACGAATCATTATATTCAAGCCTTTCTTTTATAATAAAAAAATCATAACGTTATAAATTACATAAGTCAAATTGTAAAATTATGTACTAAACCTTAAAGTTTGAATTGAAATTTCAACATTAAAACAATCGAGCTTTTAAATAAAAAACCCCAATTATATACAATAAAGATATTTTAGCTATACAACTAACTTATTTCTTATATTAGCCTTAACTCCCTCGATATAGTTTTATTATTTATCAATTTGTCTGATAAATCAATAAATGTTAATATAATTATAGAAGATACTATCATCCATTAGATTTCACAGCTAGTTTTTCATAAAAACGATTTCTGAATCCTTAAGTAAATAGGAGGTTTAGAGGATGAAACTTTTAAGGCAAGCAACAATTATTGGTGCATTGACTGTTGGAGGATTTTTATTTTCGAATACAATTGGTACACTCCCACCTGCGTCTGCTGAATCGCAACCTACACAAAAAGAATCACGATTTTTAGATACTTGGCGGTGGCAAAACTATTTTTTATTACATCATAATGCAGACTTTATAGAAGAGTTAGCAGTTGGTGACTTAAAGCATGGAGATACATTCGATGTTACTATATATACTGGTGGTAAGGATACCGGTATTGTAAAAATATATCAATTGAGTGGAAATGAAAATGATGAAATAAACTTGCATAGATATAAAACCATTTATGACTCGGGTTTAAAACATAATTATGGTAGATTTGTAACGCCTATTACTAAGGCTTATAATCCGGGAACATATGTAGCCGTTATGAAACTTGGAGAAAATTATTATTATGGAGGCAGCTTTAAAATCTCAAAATAATTTACGTTCATCTCACCAGCAACTAAATATTGGATACTATTTTCTTAAACAAAAACCATTTTAAAATCTCCTCTACCTTATATAAGATAGAGGAGATTTTGGTTGTTTGTCCTTTTTAAAATTAGAAAAAATCCTTACTTTCTTTATAAATTATCATTTTTACTCAATAACTGTTTCCACTTCTTTAAGTTCTACCATTCAATATGCAATATTACATATTCCACATGTTCAATTTATAAATATGCGATAATTATTTTATATAAATATCGAAGGGATAATGCTATATGTCTTCCTTCTCTTGGTCTCCTCTTATTTTCTTAGCAGTTGTTGCAATTATCATTTCTATTAAAAGGAATAAGAAACAATAATTTATTATTTGGAGGTGTAATAATGTCATTTGCAGCATGGAGTGCAATTTTCACGACTTTAATCGGAGCGATATCCGGAGCAATCTTTGGTACAATCTCTTTTAGAAATAAAATCAAAAATTAAATACTTACATAAAAACGAATTTCTAATAAAACTCTATACAAAAAATAGCCTATAAAATTTTATAGGCTATTTTTCATTTCATCATTATTACTTAGCTAATTCTTTCGTACCCTTCATTACATCAACGAAGAATCCCCAGTTATTCACAACAGAAGAAATACTAATATGTTCATCTGGAGTATGGACGTTGAATATATCTGGACCGAATGAAATCGCATCTAATTCAGGCATCTTTTGAACGAATACACTACATTCAATCCCAGCGTGTACAGCGAAGATTTCAACATCTTTATTGTATTTTTCTTGATGTACTTTTTCAAATAAATTACGAATTTTTGAATTCGGATTGTATGGCCATTCTGGATACTCTGACTCTATTTCAAATGTTGCGCCAACTAATTCGGCAATAAATTTAATCTCATCTGTAATATGTTGTTTTAAACTACTTACAGAACTTCTCACTTCGTTACGTAATTTAATTTCATCTTGCAACGTTTCAATAACACCTAAATTTGTTGAGCTTTCTACTAGACCTTTAATATCCATGCTCATACTTTGAATGCCGTTCGGAATTAAGAATAATGATGAAATAAGTTGCTTTTGTGTTTCTTTAGCAAATACTTTTTCTACTTTCTCATCTAATTTTGTAAGTGTAACATGAACATCTGGATCAACAGCACGCATTTCTTCTTGTAATACTCGTGTCCATGATTCTAGTTTTTCTTCTACTTTCTCTACATCTTCTGTACGTAATACGATTGTAGCTACACTTTCACGCGGAATTGCATTCGTTTTTAATCCACCGTGAACTTCACTTATATCAAATTTAATATTTACTGATAAATCATGTAATACTCTTGCTAATACTTTGTTCGCATTACCGCGTTGTTTATCAATTTCCATACCAGAATGTCCGCCTTTTAAACCACCGACATATAGACGGTATGTATCCATATTCGCTGGTGCTTCATCCCAAATTACTGGAATCGTTTCAACAGCTTTTGCACCACCTGCGCTACTTACAAGCAATTTATGATCTTCTTCAGAATCAATATTAATAAAAATCTTTCCTTCAAAATGATTTGAATCAACAGCGAAAGCTCCGCCCATTGTCGTTTCTTCTTCAGTGGTAATAACTACTTCTAGTGCTGGATGTGGAATGTCTTTTGAATCTAATAAAGCTAATGCATATGCAACTGCAATACCATTATCAGCTCCTAAAGTCGTTTGATTTGCATATAACATGTCCCCGATAATTCTTAATTCAATTGGATCTTTTTCAAAATCATGTACGGTTGCTTGGTTTTTTTCACAAACCATATCCATATGCCCTTGAATAATAATAGCTGGTACATTTTCATAACCAGCAGTCGCTTCTTTTTTAATAATGACATTTAATGCCTCATCTTGAATCACTTCTAAATTACGCTCTTTCGCAAAGCCAACTAAAAAATCACTAATTTCCTTTTCATTACCTGATCCTCTAGGAATCTTTGAAATTTCTGCAAAATGATAAAACACAGGGTGCTTTGTTAATTGTTCTAAAGTAGAATACATTTTTAAGCTCCTCTCAAAATAACAAAATAATATGTAAGTCTTTTATCATTATACCATGATTCATTATTTTCACTTTCTATTTCATACTTTAATATCTGCTTGTTAAACATTTAAATTGCATATAAAAAGAGAAAGAAAATGCACTATGCATTTTCTTTCTCTTTTTTTGCTCTCATATATTTTGAAGTACCATTATTCATTAATTTCTCTAACCGATTTATATTTTCCGTCAATGCACCTTTCACAAGAGAGAAATCTGTATTTGGTTCTTCTTTTTTCTCTTTAAAAAATGAAGACTTTTTTACACTAATTTCAGCCATCTCTTCTCCCCCTTTTCAAAAAAGATACAATCTTTTATTTATATTATATAGCAAATGTAGACAGCGTGCACACGTATCATTTTCTTTTTAATTCATCTTCTAAATCTTCTACTTGCTGTAATGTATCCCCTTTTATTAACGAGAAATCTGTTGTATCTTCATTATCTTCTTTAAAAAAATCATTGTCATTATTTTTTATCACTACAATCACCTCTACGTGCTAGTGTAGGAATGATTGTCCGATTTTATACAAGTTTGTCTAAATTCGCTTTACCTTTATGTATAAGTGAAAAGGACAGAAAAAATTTCTGTCCTTATTTACTAAAATAACTATGATGTATTGTTAAATTATATACATTTTCAAAATCTCGATCTTGCAGGTTATTTTTCTTCCCGTCAATAACAATGAAAACATCACTCACTATTTTTGCTGGTATAATTCCGACATTTTCTACTTGTACTGCTCTCTGCTCATTCAATTGCTCAATGTACTCTAACGGAATCATAGTACTAAATTGAGAACGGATACCACGAAAGTTTGTATTTAATTCCTTTGCCGCTTCAAATACAACAATTTTTGCTCCAATCTTTTCCCCATACGAATCTAAAAATGCGTTTAAGCTTTTTGTGTATTCTTCCTCCGTATGCCATTCCATCGTACCGAACACTGCTGGATTGACATTTTGAATGATTGTTGTGTATATTTCTCCCCTTGCTTTAGAAGCAATTAATGACCGTTTTATCGATTGAACCGTCTTGCCGATATCGCTAAATTTCGCTCCCCATATTTCTGAAATATTAGGTGTTAAAATAAATGCAATATCAACGAAAATAACCATTGCAGTGAATATTAAAAGATTTTTCCAGAGGGTTAAATCAATTCCTTTTATCATGAAATACACGGTGACTGATATTATAAACAACCCATACCAAGTCTTTCTAATACGTTGCTTCTTCTCCTCGTACAACTCTTCGTTTTTCCAATAAAAGAAAACAAGTACTAGAAAAACGATTGCTAAAATAAATAAGCCGATTCGAATGTTAGAGATCACCAATGACATCACCCTCCATTCAAAAACTACTCACGATATCATTACATGCACAAGCAACTCTCTTTATGACAAAAGACGTGGACAAGCTTCTAAATTTAGTTACATCGCATATACATTAGAAGGTACCACGTCTTTTATCTTGAATCTACATTGTATATGTAGACAAGCATGTGTTTCAAATTTTCATGTTAAAAAGAAATATGTTTCGGAATTTCCCCTTCAGGTACTTCTCCATCCATACTTAAGTAATAATGACGAATTGGACGTAAATCATCGTCTAATTCATACACGAGTGGTATGCTTGTTGGAATATTTAATGAAACGACACCATCGCTTGAAAGATTATCTAAATATTTTACTAGCGAGCGAATTGTGTTACCATGTGATGAAATGATTACTTTGTTACCATTCTTTAATTTCGGCGCAATTTCTGAATGCCAATAATCAAGTACTCTTTTCTCCGTATCCACTAAACATTCTGTCAATGGAAACTCACCTTTTTTCAGTGCTTTATATCTTGGATCATTCATTTCATACCTGGGATCATCCTCAGTAAGAGCAGGTGGTCTTACATCAATACTTCTTCTCCAAATATGAACTTGTTCCTCACCATATTTTTGCGCGGTTTCATCTTTATTCAACCCTTGCAATGCACCATAATGTCTTTCATTTAGCTTCCAACATTTATGTACTGGCACCCAGGCAAGATCCATCTCATGAAGTACAATCCATAACGTCCGAATTGCTCGTTTTAATACAGATGTATAAGCTACATCAAAAGTATATCCATTTTTCTTTAATATCGCTCCTGCTTCTCTCGCTTCACTTAATCCATTCTCTGATAAATCTACATCTGTCCATCCAGTAAAGCGATTTTCAAGATTCCATAAACTCTGTCCGTGACGAATAAGTACAAGTTTTATCATTATAATTCCCCTCTCGGAAATGTGAATTTTATTGTTCCATTGCGTACACGTATAAAGTATCTAGTAATGTATCTTTTTATCCATTCACTCTATGATAGCTCCATAGTTGCCAAATGTATGGATAAAATTTGTTCTTTTTCAAACTATAAAAACAGATATATTTCTTTTTATTTTTGATCGATTGCAACTTCCCTTTTCGATATCCAAGCATCAAAACCTGATCGGCTATGTGCCATTTCATTCATAACTTGATGCCAATTTTCTTCACACGATTCACCAAATTTTGAAAAAATAGCACTCATTTGTTGCCTTTGTACATCGCTCAGTTTTTTCTCTAAATCGGTACCTTTTTCTGTTAAAGATAACTGTTTCACACGGCGATCATGTGTAGCTTCATTACTCTCAATTAAGCCCTTTTCCACAAGTTGTCGTAATGGTCCGTGAAGAGCTTGTTTACTTATTTCTAGTAGTGATAATAACTCATTTACACTTATCCCTGGAAAGCGTGCGATAAAAAATAAAATTCGATGATGTACTCTTTGAATACCATACTCTTTTATAATTTCATCTGGCTTTTCAGTAAATGTTTTATATGCAAAGTAAAATAAGGCTAATGCTTCATTCATCTGTTCTTCTTTATGTTGTGTCATCTACTTTCCCCCTGTATGTAAATTATACCACATTCTCGTAATGAATTTTTAAATCCATACTCTAGAGCTACTTTCGTTTATTACAAGACAGCAAAACAATGAGGAGATGATTCACTTGAAAACGCAATATACTGTTAGTACTTATTTATTAGACCGACTAAGCGAACTAGGAATTGAACATATTTTTGGTGTCCCTGGTGATTATAATTTGGCTTTTTTAGATGATGTAATAGCACATGAAAATGTAGAGTGGATTGGCAATTGTAATGAATTAAATGCGGCATATGCTGCAGATGGATATGCTCGTATAAAAGGAATCGCTGCTCTTATTACCACTTTCGGTGTTGGAGAATTAAGCGCCATTAACGGTATTGCTGGATCATATGCAGAAAATGTACCTGTTATAAAAATTACGGGGACACCACCAACAACAGTAATGGAAAATGGAGCACTCGTTCATCATACGTTAGGTGATGGAAAGTTCGATCATTTTTCCAATATGTATAGAGAAATCACGGTGGCACAATCAAAATTAACACCTGAGCATGCCGCTGAAGAAATTGACCGTGTGTTACGTGCATGTTGGAGTGCGAAACGCCCTGTTCATATTCAATTACCGATTGATGTGTATAATAAACCAATTAATAAACCTACGGAACCGATTTTACATAAACCAGTTGTAAGTAATAAAGATGCGCTGGATAAAATGCTTCTACATGCCACTTCAAAAATAAACAGTGCCAAAAAACCAGTAATTTTAGCGGATTTTGAAGTAGATCGATTTCACGCTAAAGAATATTTATATCAATTCGTAGAAAAAACTGGGTTTCCCATCGCAACGTTAAGTATGGGAAAAGGAATATTCCCAGAAAAACACTCTCAATTTATAGGGATTTATACTGGTGATGTAAGTTCTCCATACTTGCGAAAAAGAATTGATGAATCTGATTGTATTATTAGTATTGGTGTGAAGTTAACTGATACTATTACAGGTGGTTTCACACAAGGTTTTACAAAAGAACAAGTTATAGAAATACATCCCTACACTGTGAAAATTACAGATAAAAAATACGGGCCAGTTGTAATGAAAGATGTTTTACAACAGTTAAGTGATGTAATTGAACATCGAAATGAAGAAACGCTTGATATTAAGCCATTTATTTCAGAATCAATATTAATTACTGAAAAGTTTAATCCAAAGCTACAAATGGTTACACAAAAACGCTTTTGGCAGCAAATGTACCATTTCTTACAAGAAAACGACGTCTTACTTGCAGAGCAAGGAACACCTTTCTTTGATAGTGCCGCTATCCCTTTACCAAACGACACTACATATGTAGCGCAACCATTATGGGGATCGATCGGCTATACGTTACCTGCTCTACTTGGTACACAGCTCGCTAATTTATCGCGGCGCAACATTTTAATTATTGGTGATGGTTCTTTTCAATTAACTGTCCAAGAATTATCAACTATACTACGTCAAAATTTAAACCCAATTATATTTTTAATTAACAACAATGGTTATACTGTTGAACGTGCAATTCATGGTCAAAACGAACCGTATAATGACATACAAATGTGGGAGTACACAAAACTAGCGAACGTATTCGGAACAGAAGAAAAAAGCCTAACATGTAAAGTGGAAAATGAAATAGAGTTACAAGAAGTCTTAACTAAAATAAGTAATGATAAGGATCAACTTACCTTTGTTGAAGTTGTAATGAGCCAAGGGGATCAGCCTGAACTGCTAGCTAAACTTGGGAAAAGATTCGGCCAACAAAATTCTTAATATAAAAAGCATAACCTAATTATATAAAAGGAAAAGGATGGAAAGTTCCACCCTTTTCCTTTTATATATACTATTTTAAGAACCTTCTTCGACTAACGTCTCGTGTGACAAGTCAAAATTCTTAATCAACCTTTAACTTTATAGCTTTTGTAGCAATAAATGTTTTAATATGCTTATCTAATATCCTTGTTCCACCAAAATCATCCTCATAAAAACCTGTTATAATAAAACCCGCTTCAATTTGGCCTTGGATTTGATCTTCCAGTGTATGCGCATATTCTATTGTTTGATTTGAATCGATGTAATCTTGAACTTCATCCTCTGGTAAATAATCCAATGTCGATGAAGGGATTGAATGTTTTACATCAAGAATACCTTTTTGTTCTTGATTATCATCAAAAATCCATAGTAACGGATTTGTAAATCCAGAAATGAGAATACCTTTATTCTTTAAAACCCTTGAAACTTCATTCCATACAAGATGTACATCTTTTACAAATAAATTAGAAACAGGATTTACAACAATATCAAAATATTCATCCTCAAAATCACTAAGGTCTGACATATCTCCTTGAACTGTTTTTAAAGTTAAACCATCTCGTTTTGCTACCTTTTCATCTTGTTCCAATTGCTTCTTGGATATATCAGTAACTGTTACATCCGCCCCAGCAGCAGCTAGAACAGGTGCTTGTTGCCCTCCACCTGACGCTAAGCAAAGTATCTTTAATCCATCTAATGATTTTGGAAACCAATCTCTAGGAACTGATTTTTCTGTGGTAACTGTGATTTCCCATTCACCTGATTTACTTCTTTCAATAACCTCGCTACTTACAGGTTGCGTATATCTAGAACCTTCTTCAACCTTTTTATCCCATGCATTACTGTTTTGTTGAGTTGTATCCATTATAACTATTCCCCCTAGCTATCTTGTTACATTTTAAGTGTAAGATCATTTACTATTTATGCTTTTTTCTATTAATCTAACCAATAATTAATACATATTTTTCTATATTTATATTAACAGATAAAAAGTAGTTAGAAAAATAAAATATTCAAAATAGAAAAATATAAATTTATTTAAACAAATAAAAAGGCATTCCAAACTTGTTGACGGTTGGAACACCTTTTTATTTGTTATTTAAATTTTCAACCTCTTAACTACACCCATTAAACAAATCAATTACAATTTATTCCGCAAGTGTTAACTGCCAAGACACACCATACTTATCATTTAACCAACCAAATTTTTTACTAAATGGATAAGAACCTAAAGGCATTAGTACCGATCCATCCTCCGCTAGCTTATGAAAGACAGTTTCAATTTCTTCTTCTGTTTCACAAGTTACATAAAGAGACATAGATGGTGTAAATGTAAAACCATGCTTTACATAACTATCAATGCACATGAATTCTTGGCCATTTAACGTAAACGTTGCATGAATGACAGAACCCTCTTTACCAGGTCCGTTTTCATCGTAACGAGAGATATTTACAATTTCTGATTGATCGAATAGCGACGTGTAAAAATTCATTGCTTCCTCAGCTTTTCCTTCAAACATTAAAAACGTAGTAATTTTTTGATTTGTGTTACTCATTTAGAGACAACCCCATGCCCATCAACTTAAGAATTTTCACTACCCCCAAGTGACAAAAAACGTTATTCTTTCTAAAAAGCTAGCT
>NZ_JAQFUL010000071.1:0-26204 GCF_027716265.1 Bacillus cereus group sp. Bc031 | reverse complement strand
TGTCTTTTTTAAATAAATAGTACTTTGATAACTAAAAATTCTGTTGTTTTTCAGTTGACATACTACCGCAGGTCTTTGTTTTCAATTTCTACTTATATATTATCAGAAATTTCTACACAAAACACAATATAAAGAGTTAACTTGTTTCATAAAATAGTATGATAAACAAAAAAGAACTCATACTTTCGTATGAGTTTCGTACAATTACTTTGTTTCATCTCTCATGCTCAATGTACCTAAACTTTCATTTGCTTTAAAATGGTTATATGCTTTTTCCGCTAATCTTTTCCGTTCTTCTGATAATTCTATATATTTCATTACGTTTTCAATTATTTTTTCATACGGAGTAAATACAATACCCGGCCAATCTATTTCGTCCTCTGGGTTGCTATTTTCCGAAATAATAAATTTCTTATTTGCCACTGCATAAGAAACTCGAGGAGTTTCAAGAATACCAGATAAGTAAAAGTGGATATTTAATATAATTTTAGACCTGGCAATTAACTCATTTCTAACAATTCCCCATGCATTATTTTTAAAAACAATATTTAAATTCGGGGCAACGACTTTTAATTGATCCAATATAGCTTGCCGCCTTGGGTTAAGAGCACCTATAAACAGTATATCAATGTCTTCAATTAATTCTTCATCAAATGCATCTTTTTTTATTTCTAAAGTTGGTGCATAGTTCATGCCTACATGTTTTATTTCTTTTCCTACTCCTCTTTGTTTTAACCATTCTATATTTTGTTTACTATAATCCCAAATTTCCTTATCTTTTAATAACATTAAATAAAGAGGATGCGCATAAGGGCTTCCTTCATATAGCTGTTCTAAATTATAAATAATTGCATTTTTCGGAAGGAGATGTGGGCTATGTGCATATGTATGCGCTCCAAAAACAATTGTATTCCCCACATTTTCGAGTATTGTTTCTGATATGATTGCTGTATTTCCCTCTTGCTCCAATCGCCATTTCAAAGCTCGCGCAACATCTATAAAACTACCATACGTCTTTGGGCATATAAACAAACAATAATCATATTCTTTATTCAAATAAGCTTCCATTAGCCTTAAATTATTCTTATATAAATCTACATCCGGATATTTCAGTAAAAGATCCTTTGCATGTTTTTTTGCTACTTTATATAGTCCAGCATAATAAGCAGCAATGCACCTTCTTAATTCAATTCTTTGCTGATGTTCATCTGATACGTCCATGTTTAACAGAAGATTTGCGATACAATACGCTTTTAAATGATCACGATCATAATAATAATCTAGTAGTGGCAACAATTCTTCATACGTATTTCCATGCACAGATTCTCCTAGTTCTAGCGCCCATCGTATTAATTCCATTATTACTCCACTACTCCTTTAACCGAAATTGTATTTAATAAAATTTCGCATTACTTTCTACCATATTTGCTATATGCAACGGTAACTCATCTTTTTTCGATTCCAAAAATTTTTGTGACACTGCACCTAAATGCTTTTTATGTGGTATATAAAAAGCATTTACAGAAATCTCATAGTCAAATAAGTAATCATACACATGATAATCTACAAATAGAAGATCATTTTTCGGAAAAGGAATTTCCTTCCCTTGCAGGGCATACATCAAAGCAATATTATTTTGAGATTTTAATCGATACATTCTTGCAAGTTGATATAATGGCTCAGCCCTAGTTGGTCTATATTCCCACGCTTTTTGAAAATAAAGAACAGCTAATGCTGTATATTGCTCTTCTTGTTTCTTAGCATTTTCCTTTTCATCCACTTCTGTTACTTCAAGTTGTTTATTTGCTGAACGAGTTGCTAATTGTTCATAACAAAATCCTATTCGCAATAACGAATAAAATACCTCTTCAACCCATCCCCCTGCTTCCACTCGTTTTTTATACCATTTAATCGAATCTTCAAATTGACTTAAATGAAAATACGTTTGGGCTAAATAAAATAAATATCTTATATGCAAATCTGGCGTAGTTTCTGGATCACTCAGCCCTTGTAACAACAGCCTCTCATCTCTTTCAAATTTATCCGCTTTACTCCCACCATCACCAGGGTCATTAACGACAAGCGTCTCCAGTCTAGCTACTCTCGTATTGTAATCCTCTCCAACTTTGGAACGATCTATATCCCAATACTCATGAGTAACACCGACTGATTTCCATGGTAAAGACGCTTTTAAAAGCCGTGTAAGCCAATACTTAATATGAATATCATATTGTAATGTAAGATAATGGTCTTCCGTTAAGCTCGTTTTATCGAAATTCGGATCAACCTCTAAAATCATATCCGCATCTAATATTAATAAATAATCTGCTTCTGGGTATGTTTTTTGCGCTAACGAAACAGCTAAGCTTCTGTTATAACCAAAGTTTTTAAACGGCTCATGATGAACCGTCCCAGGTATCTCATTTTCCTTACACCAATTTTCAATAATTTCAGGCGTATGATCAGTTGATCCAGTATCACAAATAGAAACAAAATCTACAATTGATTTCGTAGCATTTAAACATCTTTCCATAATTCTAGATTCGTTTTTAACAATCATACAAAGACATAACTTTTTTTCTTCCCCTGCATTCTTCACTTGCTCATTTCCCATTTAACCACCTCATATTTTTTTAACACGCTCTCTCCATATGTAACATCATTTCTTAGCTACACTGATGACATAATCATTCTTTTACTATTTATGAAAACTTCATTTTATTTATTCTTATTTTTATGTTGGGACATATTTCATGCAGCGCTTTATACTTAATACAACCAATACAAAAAACATAATGCGGGAATCCGTACATTTCAAAGTCTAAGAGGAGGTTATATTTTGTTGGATTACATTTGGCTAGATGACAAATCACCAATTTTAGAACAACTACCAAGCACCTTTAAATCTGCAGCTATATTGCTACACCCTTTTGTCCAAATGCCTTTAGAATGGGAAAAGTCTGTGAGAAAAAAACTATATGAGCACATCTATCCTAGCGCTGAAGAAATCATTCATAATGGGAAATCCGTTTCTTGGAAGGAAATGATGTCTTATAGTGGATTACCTTCATACGCAGAATTAGCAATGGCCATGTTGACTTCCATTGGTGCTTTTACAGAAGAATATAAAAGAGAGGATTTAGCTGAAAAACTACATTCAAACTTAAAAGAAGATCTTTATTATCCAACAGAAGATTATACGTCTATATTTTTATTACATAAATTACTTAAACTCCTCGGTTCTAAAGGTGCAAAAAATTTATATTTCTCTGAACCAATTCTTGATACAAACGGATTATTAGAAGTAGATAATACTACTCCATTAGATATTTGGGACATTAGCAATAATGAGTTAATTATTACTAGCGAAGACAATGAGTATGCGTTTATGAGTATATTCGATTCCTTTACAACCTTATTATTAGCTAAAGAAGAAAATATAGAATATATTATTCAATCAATGAACGTTGAAGCTGTCATTTGTGACAAAAAAACGATGATTGATTGGTATTTTTAAATTAGTAATTTCTTAAACTATAAAAAAGAAACTTGCGCTTATGCACAAGTTTCTTTTCAAAAATCATCCTCTATTTTTTCACAACTTCATGCCCACCGAACTGATTACGTAATGCTGAAACTACTTTTCCATGGAATGTATCATCTTCCTGAGAACGATAGCGCATAAATAATGACATAGCAATAACTGGTGCTGCAGCTTGCAGTTCAAGTTCCGTTTCAACAGTCCATTTTCCTTCTCCTGAAGAGTTCATTACACCTTTAATGCCATCTAGTTTCGGACCTTCTGCAAATGATTTTTCAGTTAAGTCCATTAACCAACCACGGATAACGGATCCGTTCGTCTATAAATATCATGCCCATTCATATGTTGTAATAAATCTTCCGCTTGTTTCGTACTGCGATTATCTGCCCAAATAATAGAGCGCGTTAACGGCGCACCGTTTTCATCTACTACAATTAATGCGTGCATAGCTGTACTAATACCGATTGAAGAAATATCTTCTGGTAATACATTACCTTTCCTATGGAAACGCTTACACTTTTATATACAGCGGCACATATTACATCAGGATCTTGCTCAGCCCATCCTACATTCGGTTGAATAATTGGGTAATCGATTGCATGTGATGCAATGACTTTTCCTTTTTCTGTGAACACAACCATTTTTGCACTTGTGGTACCGATATCAATCCCGATTACTCTCCCCCTTGTTTCCATGCGAATCTTCCCTTCATTTCTAGCAAAATACGATTTAGTAAACCATTTACATGAATTAGTATATAAAATTTTTTCATAACAAAAAAATAAATCCCCTCATTCCGTTTCATTTACATACTCTATGTAGCTTTTCCGTCCGGTAAAATTGCATCATATTCGTTTTGCAACACACTTTTTTTCTAGTTTTTCGGTAACTATTTTTTTAGCTTAATGGGTATGTTGTTCGTTGTACAAGACCTACATTTTAGTAATATTTCGTAAGGTATTAGGAGATAAAAATGTTTAAATTCCTTGACCAAATTGTAGTAATAGATTAGATCAAAAAACGCCATCCTTTCCTATGATTCTATAGAAAGAATAGCGTTTTTTTCATTTTAGGTAGAATTTTATTTTGTTAACTTGATGATACTGTGCTTCTATCCCACATCGTCTCTAATTTGAAAACATTTATTCCATTTAATAATCCTTTAATGAAAATAACCTAACTGACATATTCAAACAACTCTATTGACACTTAACACTACACTTCATTAAGGTACATTATTCTAAATTTATTGATGTAGTTGAGATGGACTCACTTTTTGAATTTGAACAAGTATATCAAACGCTTTACCTAATGATATATCAACTGTTTTTGGTATATCAGGCCCTTCGGTAGTTACTCCAGCGAAAATTGGATGTTGTTCGTTCAACCAAGTTTTTGTCACGCCGTTTGCCTTACGTAAATCAATAAAAAATTGATTTTTTTTAACTTGTCCAAAGATGTAGTTATAACTGTTTGGATCATCTGATTTTAATATTCCATATGGGCCAAATTCACCATCGCTATTCTTGACATTGTATTGTCCTTCATAAACTGACGTTCCAATAGATACGTACCGTTTTCCGTAATACTCTGCTAAATACTGCCCAGCTACTTTAGGGTATACAAAAGGAAGCATATTTGTTTTCGAAACGTGGCCATTATGCCCCCATACAATAGTTTTTCCTAAATGTTCTTCAGTCCACTTTGCATTTTCATACATTGCGATATCATGTTTCAAATATAAATCAGATGGTTTATCAGGAGGTGACGTTAACATTGTAGTAAACTGTTCAATAATACGAGCATTTTGTTTTATCCATGCGAACTCTTTAGATTTCCCATTTAAATAACTTTTATTTTCCTCTAATAAAGCACTAATTTGTTTAGCATCTGAAATATACTTTTCTTTTTCTTCTTTCGTAAGGCTTTCAAAAGTATTCATATCCTTTGTTACAGGAATAAGACCTTTTATCTTCTCTTCTACCCTCGGCACAAGTTTTGAATTGGTTCTTTTAATATATTCTATTATATTATTATAAACATTCTCGTTTACTGATTGAATGTCCATCCCGATGATACGCACTTTAGATTTATGTTTTGGATTAGCATTATATTGCCGAATCCAATTAAGTAAATCTAACATTTCTTTCGTCTTAAATACAGGTGATAGATGTTGACTTGGATCTCCCTTACCAGTAAGAACATATCGATCAAGTTCTAAAGCTTTGTCCCACCCCTCTTCTAAAACTAGGTTGGTAAAACCCTTTTCAGATACTAAATAATTTACAATACGGTTTTTCATCGTAAAAACTTCATGAGCCCCATGCGTAGCTTCACCTAAACCTACAATTGAAGCTGAACCCACCATATTTTTAAATGATTTTAAATCATTAAAAGGTGTATTTGGATTTGTTGTTTTTAAAGGCTTCGCGTGCATTTCTAACCATTCCGCTATTTGATTTTTATTGTAGGGAGCTGTAACAGAAACTCCTGTTTTCGAGTCTGCATAAGTACTTCCTACAAAATTAGTCAGTATTATAGCAGAAACACCAAGTGCAGTAATCATTTTCTTTTTCATAAAACCCTCCTGAAATATTTACTTAAAACGATAGCGTTCTTTTATACTTAATTACGATTATTAAATTTTTTTAGAGCAAGTTGTTTTTTGCACCAAAATGATATATTTTAAACTATAAACCTATGACAAAACTTATCCATTTCGCCTTTTTGCCTACTTCCTAAATTCAGCAAGTAAAATACTTTTAAAAGGATCAGGATTACTAAAGTTAAAGCTGTTCAAATTGACGGCCAATGTATGCTTGCCTCCAAGTGTTCCACCAACAAAAGTGGAAAACCCTAGAACGCTACCTCTGTGTCCCCATACCGAGACACCGTTCGGAAGCTTAAATTCAACGATTCCAAGACCATATCCCGCTCCTTCTCTATCTGTAGGAACTGTAGTAAGCATTTGTTTTAGTTGCTGTTCCTTCAGTAATTTACCACTAAGTAAGTAAGAGAAGAATTTATTTAAATCGTCAGCAGTAGAAATTATATCTCCATCCGAGCTACCTGGGTTCATATATGTAACGTCTTTTAGCTCACTTGCTCCGTCTAGTTGGAAATAGCCACGGGCATGCTTAGTGCCTGGAATCACGCTTGAATTACCAGGTAGGAATGTATTTGACAAATCAAGCGGTTCAATAATCCGATTTTCAACCTCTTCCGCATAGCTGTTGCCAGTTACTTTTTCAATAAGGATCCCCAGTAATACGTATCCTGTGTTTGAATAAGACCAACCCTTTCCCGGGGCAAAGTCTGGGGGAAGAGAAATCCCCATCTTTACAAATTCTTCAGCCGTATACGATTTTTTTATATCCGTAATATCGAAGTCTTTTGAATTTATATAGTCAGCAATACCACTTGTATGATTCAATATTTGCCGGATTGTAATCTGGTTACCATCATATCCGTTTCCTTGAATGACACCAGGCAAGCATTTTTCAATGGAGTCATCTAGATTCAAACGGTTCTCTCCAGATAATTGCAGTAGCACTGTTGCAATGAACGTTTTCGTCACACTGCCAATACGAAAGCGAAAATCTGCTTTCATTGGTTTCTTAGTTCTCACATCTGCTACCCCAGCGGTATAACTCCAAGTTTTACCACCCTTAGAAATTTGAGCGAGTATTCCTGGGTATCCAAGTTGTAGTGCATCTCGCATTGCTTTCTTAACGGAAGTACGATCGCTTTGCGTACTTGTTTGTAAAGAACTAGATACATTTTGCGACGATTCTGCTTTTACAATTGAGGCTGGTGTTATGTATAACAGGGAATTCCCAGCTATTAATAATGCTAGACTTCCACATATAATTTTACTGCGTGTTTTCATAAAGCATTCCTCTCCTCTATTTAAATTGTATTAATGATTGATAGGTCTAACCACACAGCTATCAACTCTCCCCATGATAAGGGGCAATACTAAATTTGCAATCATCTATAGACCAATTATTTCTTCAAACAACTCTCTGACCTAATAAATGATTAATCCCTCTTCTTCAGATATCTGTTAACTTCTATAATTTCTTCTTTTCTTCCATAGCGTTTTATTAATTAATTTGTTTTTATATAAATAGATAGTAACTACTCCCCCTCCCGTTCTTCTCTATATTTTGATCATACACATTGAAAATCTCTTTTTTCTTACTCCTTCCTTACAAATTCCTTACGTTCCAAACCACTTCTATATTTCGGTGGTTTTTGTTTTAAGAAAACTTAGTTCTATTAACTTGGTAACATTGGAATAACACCAAATGCCAATCAATTGAAGTAAAGTAAATGCTTCGAAAATGGGAATATTGGGAATTTCTCTTGATGGACATAGAAATCCGGTCCTCAATATAGAGATTTCCTTATGTAAGTATCTTCCGTATTATAATTATAAAACTTAATTAATTTCTTATTTTTCAGAAAAATATAAAAACATCCCGGAATTTATTGTATAATGTTGTAAAAAGATGTCGGAGGGATTTAATGTTACATAAAATATCTCAATTCACAATTAAGCTTTCATCAATTCTTTTATCACTTTTACTATTATTAAATTTACCTTATTTATTTATCACTCAAAATGGATTTACCTTTCAACCAATTCTTTTTTTTAACCAGATTGTTACTATGTTAAAAGATGTTTTCTCCCCTGAATCATTAGTAGTGATAGGATCAGATCCGAAATTTGGTAGTTTCAAAAAAATACCCTTATTCCCAACTGTTTTAGAACCTTACCTATATTCATTTACTGTATTATTTTTAGCCTTTTTACTTGCGCTCTTTCTATCATCCAGCATGGCATTTTTTTATTTTTTAGCAAAAGATTATATAAAAAAATGGATAAACCGAATTGTGTTCATATTAGAAGCTGTCCCTGATATGATGATGATGATTTGTTTGCAAATATTTTTCATATGGGTACTTAGAAAATTCGGGGAAGCTCCTTTCACCATTATTTCTTTTAATGAAAATCGAGCTTATTTACTCCCAATTGTATCTTTAGCAGTCTTACCTACATTACAAATGTTTCGAATGATGGTGTTATACATAAAAGAAGAACATGGAAAAGATTATGTAGAGGTTGCCTATGGAAAAGGCCTTTCATCAAGTTATATACTATGCATTCATTTATTCAAAAATATATCTATCCACTTCTTCCACCATTTAAAAACGATTTTTGTTTTCTTACTTTCTAATTTATTCATTTTAGAATTTGTTTTTAATATGGAAGGCATTATTCAATTCTTATTTAATAAGGCGTTTATTTCACCTCCAGCTGCATTTATCATACTGGTTATGATTATCTTACCGTTTTATACTATTTTTCAAATAATCTCATTCATGATGAATAGATGGCAAAAGCACTTGAAAGGAGTAGCATTATGAAATCTATTTGGAAATCAAAACGCTTTTTAATCGGCTTTACTTATTTATTTATACTTATTTCAGCCAGTTTTATTTATAGTTGGTTCTTTAAAGATAACATCCCAAAACCTCCTCAGTTACTTTACAATGACAATAACGAATTACTTGGAAAGGCCCCCTTTCCGCCATCGTTAATTCCGCCTTTTGGATCTGATCGTTTTGGAGAGTCTGTTTTCTTACAAATTATAGAAGGAGCAAAATTTACTATTTTATTAGCCGTGGCAATTAGCTTCTTTCGAATTTTATGCGGAACATGTATAGGAATTCTCTTAAGTTTATATGCTCCAAAATTCAAGAGATTTTTCCAAGCATGCTCAGAAGTTTTTTATTATATTCCAACTCTATTTATCGCATTCATACTCATCACGCCCGTTAATATTGTAATCACATCAAATGCTGATGGGTTAGATCCAAATATTTCATTTACGTTTTATCAAGTACTCGTACTTATTTTCGTTGCTCTGCCTACACTTTCTTTATATATATCCTCAGAGGTTGATGAATTTATGAAACGAGATTACATTTTAAGTGCACAATTATTAGGTGCTAGCCGTTTTCATATTATGAAAAAACACTTACGAGTCTTATTACTTGACCGCTTATTTGTATTATTTATGGAACATATCGTCCAAACACTCATACTCGTTATCCATTTAGCGTTGCTTAACATTGTAATTGGTGGGATACAAATGCGTGAACTGTATGACGGAGTGCTCAAACCTGTTTCTCTATCTAATGATTGGGCAGGCCTTATTGGCTTAAATCGTAATGAAATGAATCTTTCATGGTGGATCATTTTTTATACTCTCGCTTCATTCTTTATTACGATTCTATTTATTAAGCTTATGACACTCGGGATTCAAGATACACTGAAAGCAAGAGATTCGCAAACTGTAGCAATTCAAACCGTTCCTGATCATAAAAAATTTGTTAAACATAAAGATTCTTTTTCTTTTGCAAATAAAGTGAACCTTTAATCCTGTCTCATTAATCAAGTATGGATTGGCATTGATATTAGTAGAATATAAAAAAGATGATCCCTATTGCATACAGGGATCATCTTTTTATGCAGTCTAACTTTTTTACATGTACTTTGTTAGACTCATATTTTTTATATTTAATGTGAATTATTTGCAATCACAATTATGCTGTTTAAAATCGATTACCATACGTCCTTGAATTCGACCTTGTTCCATTTCTTCGAATACATTTTGTACTTTATCTAGAGAACAAGTTTGAACAACAGGCACTACTTTTCCTTCTGCACCGAACATAAATACCTCTTCTAGATCCTTACGAGTACCGACTAGAGAGCCAACCACTTCAATTCCATCTAGTACAAGTCGCGGAATGTTTAAATCCATCGTTTCTACTGGTAAACCTACTGCAACGACTTTACCACAAGCACGTACTGCATCAACTGCAGAGTTGAATGCTACTTTTGAAACAGCTGTTACTACAGCAGCATAAGCACCACCAAACTCATCTTGAACAATCTTATCAGCAGGACCTTGAGAAATTGGATTGATTGTCATATCAGCTCCAACCTCTTTTGCTAAGGCTAATTTATCGTCATTAATATCTACTGCAATTACCTTTGCACCAAATACGTTTTTAGCATATTGAATAGCTAGGTTACCTAATCCACCACAACCATAGATGACGATAGGTTGGCCAGGTTTAATATTTGATACTTTTATAGCTTTATATGTAGTTACACCCGCACATGTGATTGATGATGCTTGAGCTGGATCTAATCCTTCTGGTACTTTCACCGCATAATCAGCTGTCACAATACATTGTTCAGCCATACCACCATCTACTGAATAACCAGCATTCTTAACTTCACGGCAAAATGTTTCCCTACCTGTTACGCAATATTCGCAACGCCCACAAGATTGGAACATCCATGCAATACTTACACGGTCTCCCACCTGTAGTGACGTAACATCATCAGCAATCTTCGTCACAATACCTATACCCTCATGACCAAGAATACGGCCATCTGTGTTTCCAAAATCATGATTTGCAACGTGTAAATCAGTATGACAAACTCCACAATACTCTACATCTACTAGCGCTTCACCTGAGTGTAACGGACGTAATTCTTTTTCAATAATTTCAATGTTTGCTTTACTATTTTTATTAACTACTACTGCTTTCATATGTGATCTCCCCTTTAGTGTTTTAGAATTTTTCATGAGTTCATCTCACAACTTCTGTCTTCACTAGTTTGGCTAATCATTGTGCCAAGTTTAAGTGTTCAATCATCATTACATGTTCATCATAACATGACACTTCAAAAACAAATTGTGAAATTATGAACAATGTTTGAATTGTTGTATAAATCGTTTTATATTTTTTTTAAATGAGAGTCATCACTGGCTATAAGTAAGTCACATATTTCTACAAGAAAATAAATAAACAAACTATTCACTAATAAAAAAAGGGCTGTCTCATAAATCTCTTTCGAAGTAAGATCACATGAAATTGAAAAGGCAGAAACGTTATAAAATCAACATTTCTGCCTTTCACTTTTTATAAGATTCTGGCTAAAAAGCACCTTTTGAGACAGCCTCTTTTTTATATTCGTTTCATCGAAATTGTTTCACGAATACTTTGTAGATTTTGCAACGTTTCTTCTTAGCGTTGTAACGATAACCCAACGTACAAAGTATCTAATAAACTTAACTGCGCTAATCTTGATGAACTTGCTTCTGTGCGGAATTCCGTTTCACGTGTTGAAGTGTATAATGTAATATCAGCCAGTTGAATTAATGCCGATTTCTGATAACTCGTAATCGCAATAATTTTAGCTCCTCTTGCTTTCGCTACTTCTAACGCTTCCAGTAACCCTTTATTGCTACCAGAATGAGAAATGCCGATAACAACTGAATTTTTCGAGAGCAAACCAGCTCCTATAATTTGAAAATGCGAATCAGTATGAGCGATACATGAAATACCCGTTCTCATAAATTTATGATATGCATCCATCGCAATAATACCAGAACCACCATTTCTGTAAAACTTGATTCGATTTGCTTCTTACAAAGCTTTTACAGCTTGCTCTAATGCCGTATCATTTAACAAATGCAATGTATCTTGTAGTCCTGTAATATGTGAATGAAAAACTTTTTAGCAACAGTTACCATACTATCTTCTGCTGATACTTCTTCATGAATATTTTGCATCGGTGTATGGACAATTTCACGAGCTAATGTAATCTTTAAATCTTGGAATCCTTGCCAACCGAGGTGTTTACATAAGCGAAATATCGTAGCCTCAGAACTATTCGTAACTTCTGCTAACTCAGTAATAGATCTATGTACAACATCTTGTGGATGTTTTAAAATATGTTCAGCAATACTTCGCAATTCCGGTGATAAACCGTTTAACGAAGCTTGAATCTTTCCAATCCCACTTCTTGTACCAGGCATAGCATATCTTCACCTTCCATCGTAGCTTTATCCCGTAAAAAAACAATTGGTGTGGGCTAATAATCAGTGGGGATAGACCCTCCACGGATTAAAATTTCATTTTATTGTACATAATTATTGAAAGAAGAAAAACCTTTATTAAACTTAACTATAACATTTTAATTGCTCCTATGTATTCTGTCATACTATACGAAACATTTATTCATACTTATTATTATTTTCCCCATGTTTCACTGCATACAATGCAGCTTGCGTACGATCATCTACTTCTAATTTAGCTAAAACATTTGAAACATGTGTTTTTACAGTTTGTTCTGTAATATGAAGCACTGCTGCAATTTCTTTATTACTTCGCCCTTTCGCAATTTCACGAAGTACTTCTTGTTCTCTTTTCGTTAACATAGAAAAAGGGTTTTCTTTCTTGACTACTGATCGTCCTAATAGTGCTGGTGTTACTTTCGGATGAAAATTCGTATTTCCTTCATGTACTGCAATAATAGAAGCTACAAGTTGCTCAGGTTGTACTTCTTTTAATTGATAACCATCTGCTCCGGCTTCAAGTGCTGGTAAAACATAATCTTGCTCTGAAAAACTGCTTAATATTAGTATCTTTATCGTTTCATCATATTGTTTTATTTGTTTTGCTGCTTCGATGCCATCCATCTTCGGCATTGATAGATCCATTAATACTACATCTGGCCTTTTTGTTTGGACGAATGTTAACGCATCTTCTCCATTTTCTGCTTCCCCAACAATTTCAAATTCTTCTCTCGTTTTCAAAAAAAATACAAGTCCTCTTCGAACGATATGATGATCCTCAACTAGTAGTAATTTAATTTTCAACCTTCTTCTCCCCTTCAAACTGGCAATTGAATTTCAATTTTCGTACCCTTTTTCAGCTCCGTTTTTATTTGAAATGATCCCCTCATTAACTGAATACGTTCCTTCATACTTTTTAAACCGAGTGCTGACTCTCTTACTTGCTCTTGTATAAATCCTATTCCGTTATCCTCTATGTAAAAATACAACTGGTTATCTTCTATTTTTAAAAGAACATGTACCTTTTCACATGAAGCATGTTTTTTACAATTATGTATCGCTTCTTGACTAATACGCCATAAAACTTCTTCTATTTCATCACCAATTGAAACCATTCCATCAATTCGAACTTCCACGTGAATCCCTAACAACTTTCCGTAATTTTTAATTGCTTCAGCTAACCCTTTCTCTAATCCTTCCGGTCTTAATTGCCAAATCAAAAGTGTCATCTCTTGTAATGCTTCCTGTGATAATTCTCCAATATAGCTCAACATCTCTTGCAAGTCTCTATCTTGCGTCATATTTAGAGTACCTTTTGCGGTTAACATGATAGAAAATAACAATTGTTTTACTGAATCATGTAAATCACGTGCAAGTCGATTTCGTTCAGCTACTACTACATATTTACGTTCTTTTTCCACTAGCTGAATACGTTGGATTGTCGTCCCTATTTGAAATGCAATTGATTCTAATAATGCTAATTCTTCCTCTGAAAAATGTGTTTTTTGAGGCGCGGCCACATTTAAGAGACCAAACTTCTCCGATCCAGACCTAAGGGGAATTGTCGCATGGTGCGTAACATTTTCGGTATCTCCCCAATTACACTCAATCGCATCCTCTATTCGCTTACATTCAATAATATTTGTCGCTTTTTCCAATCTGCCATTTACAAAACGCTCTACACACCAGCAATCTCCTTCACACATCGGCTTCTTCTCTTGCCACGTAAGAGCTGGCGGTAAGTTTTGATCTACAAGCATACGGTGTTTTCCACTTTCATCAATAAAAAAGATCCAGCCTGTTTGTAATTTCATAACTTGTAACAAAGTATGTAACACTTTTTCTAACATGTCTTGTAAATTTGTTGCTTCATTTAATAATTCAGCAATTGCTTTTAATGCCTCTAAACGATGCATCTCTTTTTCTTCAAAGTTCATTTTCATCACCATCTACCATTATAACATTAAGAAATTTCTAAATTCTACAAATTAAAAAGAACTGAATTCCTTCAGCTCTTTTTTATATCAATCATTTTATTATTATTTTTCTATCCAATGCTGAAAGCAGCATTTCCGTTACCAAACTATTCTACTTTAGCTATCCGATAAAGATTGTCCACCTTGGCTATGCTGTAAACTTTCAGTAGTAACAAGCATATTTACTGCTGGCATTTGCACTTGATTCTTATGGAACATAGACATTAATTCAAATCTTACTTGTCTAGAAGTTTCAAAATAATCTTCTGGCTTTATTAAACCTGTAATACAAAATTCATATCCAACGTATTTCAGATTCGGGTTTAAATCTGTAACACCTACATATTTAAAAGGTTCAACAGCTTCATCCTCTACTTTATAAAGACTTGGGGCCAACTTTTCATTACAATTCACACAAACTTCCTCTAACAATTCCTTAACTCTTGTCGGATCTTCCTGATAACTTACCGTAATTCGTTCAATTACGCGCATCCAGCCTTTATTAAAATTTTGTATCGTTCTAATCTCTCCGTGTGGTATGGTAAGGAGTTTTCCTGACCATTCACGAATTTGCATAAAACGAATACTAATTTCCTCAATCGTTCCTGAGTTTGTTCCGTTAAAAGTAACAAAATCGCCAACACGAAACTCTTTGTCCGCTAATCTCGCAAAGCCTAATATAACATCTTTCAGCATCTGTTGTGCAGCAAAACCGATAACAACCCCCGCTATCCCTGCACCTGCAATGATACTTTTTATATCTACAAATTGGCTAATTAAATATATGATTAGACTAATGATAATGATATATCTAAAAATAGATCGAATCACACTTTGAATCGTTTGCTCTACCTCTTCATCAAAAAAGCTTGATTTCCTAAAAAACCAATCAATAATGCGGTTTATGACAAATGAAATAATGATTAGGACGAAAGCAAATAGTAAAAATCTTAAAAGTAAAAACTCTCTTACATAATTAAAAAATTCTTCAGTATACGTTAATAAACTCATCTAACCACTTCCTTACTAATTAAAAAATTCATAATCGTCTCAGTTTATTCTAGGAAAATCTATTATCTTCTCTAAAACGTCGCTACCCTTACTATGTATTTTGACTTTATTACTAATTCACTTTAAACAGTATGTCTAGATGTTCTTTTCCTTTCCCTTTAAATATACCCTTTTTAATAACCTAAAGGGAGCTAATCGTGAAATTTTTTAAGCGTTAAAACTTTATTCTACTCATTACGATTTCAACTAATTTATTCATTAACTAGATAAAAAAAGAGCTGAATTTATCAGCTCTTTTATTCGATATTAATTGTTGTTTTACTGTTTTTTTCTTCTTTCAATTTTGGCAATTCAATTGTCAGTACGCCATCTTTATAATTTGCTTTAACATTTTCTTCCTCAACTCGTTGAAAATTAAAGCGTCGAGTTACAGAACCTATAGAACGTTCTTTACGAATATATATGCCATTCTCATTTTTTTCTTCTACTTCATTATGATTAGTTGCTTGAATTGTTAATACATCTTGTTCAAATTCAACTTGAATGTTTTCTTTTTGAAAACCCGGTAAATCTGCTTTTACTGTATATTTATCAGACTGTTCATGAACATCTACTTTAAAAGTATCCATGTTCATCGGTTTAAAGAAAGCATCTGTCATCCCTTCTAATAAAGAAGGCCCAAAATCAAAAATACCATTTTGACGTTTTGTTATCTCTGGAAATAAATTACGCATATTTTTTCCTCCTTATTATTTATGAATGAAAGATTATTTCTGCCTTTATTATAACATTTGGTCAAAAAAGGTCAAAGATTTTGTTTGACCTTTTTTGATGTATATTTTACCAAATAAAACAAATAAGTTATATGACTTCTCTCCCTCTTATAAAGAGGAAAATATTCACATAACAACGAATAGTATATTTGCTCTTATTTTTTCTTACGGAGGTTACATACAATGGGGTATATTGAAGAACTTAGAAAAGTTGTCGGATCAAGACCACTCAATCTAGCAGGAGTTGCTGTAGCTGTTTTCAATGAACAAGGACAAATATTACTTCAACAAAGGCGAAATGGTATTTGGGGTGTTCCTGGTGGATTCGTTGAACTTGGTGAATCAACAGAAGAAGCTGGGAGACGAGAAGTGTTCGAAGAAACAGGGATTGAAATAGGAACCTTACAGTTAATAAGCGTATTTTCTGGAAAAGAATTTTTTGTAAAATTACCAAACGGGGATGAGTTTTATCCTATAACAATCGCATATCTTTGCAAAGACATTAAAGGCGGCTTGCTAAAAGCTGATGGGATTGAATCATTAAGTGTCCAATTTTTTGATTTTGATAAGCTACCAGAAAATATTAGCCCATTTATAAAAAAATTAATTGAGCAAAACCTCGTCTCAATTTAAACGTAAAAAGAGACCTTTTTTAAAGGCCTCTTTTTTTACTTCACTTCTGCGTTTAAACAAGATTTAAAATGCCCAAGTGCAAATTCATGCCCTTGCGCATTAAAAGATGCAATCGCCTTTTCATAAACTACAATTTTAAACCCTTTATTATAAGCATCTACTGCTGTATGAAGAACACAAATATCAGTACATACCCCTACAAGGTGAACCTCTTCAATTCCTCTTTCTCTTAACTTCATCTCTAAGTCTGTTCCTGCAAATGCACTATATCGCGTTTTATCCATGTAATATACATTCTCTGCATTTTTATATGTTTCGTACACATCTTGTAATTCACCAAACAAATCTCTTCCATTTGTACCCGTTATGTTATGAGGCGGGAATAATTTTGATTCAGGATGATATACATCATTCTCTTCATGTTTATCAATAGCAAAGACAACGTAATCTCCATTTTCGATATATCGCTTCGTTATATGTACAAGTTCTTTCTCAATTTCTTGACCGGGTTTTCCGCAAGTTAAAGCACCTTTTTCCGCTACAAAATCATATGTATAATCAATATTTATAAGAGCTCGTTTCATTACTATCTCTCCTTCTCCTGTTTCACAGTAAACAATAGAAAATTTGTTATTACGACATCGTATGTACTATTCGACATTTCAAATGAAATACCTACATTTTTCTTCTGAAACTTACCTTATTCCGAGTTTATCATATAATAGCTAAACAATGGTAAAACAAATAGACCCTATCGATAAGTCATAAATTTGATAATGGAACGTAACTTGCATCATAAACCAAATTACTGACATCATCATATTAATCAAGAAGATACAAATACACCAGTTCACCTCTTCAACCGCTTTTTCTGTCATAGTAGTAACAAGTGGTCTCTTCCTAATTTAATCATATTAGAAAACGAAACAAGTGATTCACTATTACAACCTCTAGTATAAACAAAAAGTACACTACTTTTTGAGTAATGTACTTTTTATTCTTCTTATGACGCTGGTTTTGTTTCGAATGTTGCTTGATTAAAACTAATAACCTTTCCTTTCGGATCATTGTTTTCATACTGAACTGCCGTAATCGTATGACTACCTGTTTCAAGCGTCTTTTCTTTTAATTGTACTGTTGTCTGTGTTGTACTAGTTACTTGATATTTATCTGCAAACACTCGATCTACAAATACGAATGTTTCTTTATCATTTTGAAAATTAGAGAGCTCTAATTCAACGTGTTGAATTAAAGTATCCTTTTTAATGAATACAGCTGGTATATTACCATTCTCAGAAGTACCGTCTGGTGTAATAACTTTTACTTTTCCTTCTCCGACTGGCACTGCTCCTTCAGGAAATACTACTATATTCTCATTACTTGCGTTTACAACTCTTTCTTCCTGCTTTGATTGCGCACCTTCTTTTTCTTGTGGAGCGCCGCAACCGGCTAATAACACTACAGACAATCCAGTGATTATGAATTTTTTCAAAATTCATCCCCCCTGTCATTTCATTATAATTTATTATACAAAAATAACTTTTAAATTTTAAGACTATTTCCAACACTTTCATGAACAAATAGAATCTTGCTCACGATTAATGTATCATACTTTCCCTAATAGAACATTAATTTTTTTTATGAAATAAATAGTAATTCCCTCTTATCTATCATTTTAGCCTAACAGATTAATTACATACCTATCCAAAATAAAAAGACATTGTTTATTCAATGTCCTTTTATTTTGAGCTTTAAAAAACAAATGTTGTAATCTCATCTACTTCTTTTCTTGGAAGTTTCTTCGGCTTATCTTTCGGAAAACCGAGTGATATAACCATATTTATTTGCTTTTCAGGCTCAATTTGTAAATATTGTCGTAGTTCATCTTGAGCTAACAATACCGGTCCTGTCATTGGGCATGTACCAAGCCCCTTCGCATGTGCAGCTAACATTAAGTTTTGTGCCGCTAAACAGCTGCTCTTAATTCCTTCTTCTTCCCAAACTGAATCTGGAACAAAAGCAATCGGATCAAATATCTTTTCACGAAACTTTGATTCATATGGCGTTGCCAAACATACGATTAATACTGGTGCCTCCGAGAAAGCTGTTGCATATGGTCCAAAAGAACGTGTAAGTAATTTCCCTGCTTTCTCTTCTCCGGTTTCTGCCGCTTTTGCCGCAAGTTTATGTAATGCATCCCATGTCATTTGTTCAATTTCTTTAATTTTCTCTCGGTTCATAATGACCAAGAACTCCCAAGTTTGTGAGTTCGTATCACTCGGTGCATAACGAGCACAATCAATAATTTCTTTTATATCACTAGTGGATACTTCTTGTTCTGTGAACTTTCTAACACTTCGTCTACCGTGAATTACTTCTTTAAAATCTTCATAATTCATACATTAAATCCCCTTTTTACAGCGTTTTCAAATCTTGTCCTATCCTTGAATTATATCATGAAAAAAAGCTGGAGTAATACCAGCTTTTTTCTTCAATATTAGTTCGTAACTTTAAACAAACGAATACTTTCTTCATATGCAACTTGGAGTTTCTTTGTAATCGGTCCTCTTTCGCCGTTCCCGAACTGCTCGTCACCAATTTGAACGACTGGGAATATTTCAAGTGGCGTCGCTGTGAAGAAGCATTCATCGGCCTCATACACTTCTTGAAGTGGAAATTCTCTTTCTTCTACTTCAATATGTAACTCTTTCGCTAATGTAATAACATAGTGACGTGTAATGCCGTGTAGAATGAAATTGTCAGCCGGATGTGTAATCAATTTATTATTTTTCACCATAAAGAAATTTGAATGACACCCTTCCGTTACAATTCCATCTCGTACTAATATCGCTTCTTGATAGCCTTGTTCGTTTATTTTATTTTTAATCATAATATTAGGTAGCAGGTTTAAGGATTTTATATGACAGAACTTCCAGCGTATATCCTCTTCTACAGTAACTTTTATTCCTCGTTCCATAGAAGCAATTGGTCGTGGAAAAGAAACAATGTTTGCAAAATATGTTGGTTGCATATTTGACTCATATACATGATTACGTGCTTGAACCCCTCTTGATATTTGCAAATATACATTCCCATCTTCCTGAAATTTATTTTTTTCAATCATTTGATATAACTCTTCCATTAACTCTTCCTTAGTAAACGGTGGAATTAATTTTATTTCTTCCATAGAATGAAAGAATCGTTCTAAATGTAAATCTAATAAATGTGGCTTCCCATCATATAGTCTGAATACCTCGTATATACCATCACCAAATTGAAAGCCTCTCTCCTCTAATGGAATCATCGGCTGTTCTTCCTTCGTATTTACAATTCTTCCGTTAAATAAAATCCAATCTTTATGAGTAGCTTTCATTTATTCCCACTCCTTTATTTCATGATTGTTTTAATTGTACAACTTATGCACGATCAAAAGAAAGAATTTTCTGTATTTTAACAAAATAAAAATTGCATCACCTATTTAAAGTGATGCAATTTTTATTTACTTCAGAAAATATTTTTCAATATCATCTAACATAAGATTTGCAGCTACAATACCACCTGCTGTATTCCAAATCACTTCATCTACTTGGAATACTTTATTCTCTTTAGAAGCCTGCAGTTGTTTAAAGAGTGGATCTTCTGTCCATTCTTTTGCTAATGTATTTCCTTCATTATTCTTATCCGCGTCTTTATCAGATGTGAAATAGAATAAATAATCCCCGTCCATATTTGGAATTTGCTCTTTTGTAATTCCTTTAATTGCAAATTCATCTTTATCTTGTAATGGTGGTCGTTTAAATCCAATATCATTTAATACAACACCTGAGAATGAATTTTTTTGATAAATACGAACGTCACCAGGGACGAAACGAATAATAGAAACTTTAGAGTTAACTTTATCACCTAATTTTTCTTTTATTCCTGCAATACGCTTTTTATAATCATTAAGAGCATTTTGCCCTTCTCTTTCTTTATTTACAGCTTTCGTATAAAGTGTAAAGTTTTCTTTCCAATCACCGCGTAATGTTTCAGCATATACTGTTGGCGCGATTTCTTTTAATTGTTCGTATATTTTTTCGTGACGCATTTTATTTCCGATAATTAAATCCGGCTGAAGCTTCATTACTGCTTCTAAATTAATGTCACGCTCAGTTCCTACTACTTTCGTATTTTTTAACCCTTTCGCTAAATGAGGATACCATTCATCACCAGCTCGTGGTTTCGTCGTTCCAACCGGCGTTACTCCAACAGATAAAAGTGCCTCAGCGCCCTCATTTGTTAAAACAACAACTCTTTTTGGCGTACCATTTACTGTCGTTTCGCCCATTGCATGTTTTATCGTATACGAATCTTTTGCTTTAGCTGATGTCTCATTTTCTTTCTTCTCTTCTTTACTACACCCTGCGATTATGATCGTTAGTAGCATAACGCAAAATATAAGTATATTTTTAGTGCGTGTCATAAGTCCTCCTAGTTGAAATTGATTATCATTTACATCTTAAAGATTAATGTATATCTCATACATTGTCAATAGATATATCAGAAAACTTTTTCAATATATATAATTTAGACCTCATTTTTATTCAAACTATTTTTATATTTATTTGCTGCTCACATTTTTTATTCGTAACATGTGAAACATAAATGGACATAAGAAAGTAATTGTAAATCCAGTCAATACATAACGTAAATAATACATATCAGGTATGACTTTTTTTAATAGGAGCTGTACCACTAACAAAATACTAAGACCCAATACTGTTTTTACCACTTGCATTTTAAAATCATTACTTTCATTCATATTAATAAAATGATTCTCTAACATGATACCAATCGTAGAACCTGTCAAAACTCCTAGTAATTTAAGATTATCTACTTGGCTTGTCATAACATACATAATGAGTGAAACAGCCAATATAATTCGTTGTAACAATATAAATTTCCTATCACTTAATCCCATTGTTACCTTCGTATATAAATAAACAACTATGACACTAAATAAAACGGCACCTATTATATCACTGAGCCAATGTACACGTAAATATAGACGAGAAATAGAAACTAATATAATAAAAACAATACCAATCATCCAAATGATTCTCTTTTTATATAAAATCATAAATGAACCCCAAAACGTTGTTGCTAACTGCACGTGTGTACTTGGGAAAGAATAACTTGCAGCTGATTTTTCATATAAAGATTGAATTCCGTCGTATGTATACGGTCGCGGAATTTTCATAAATTCTTTTATCACTATCCCTATATATCCAGAGAAACAAAGCATAACAATCATATGAAATGCTTTTCTTTTAGAAACGCACCAATACGAAATTGAAATAACAATTAAATATAATGTTTCATTTGCAATAATAGATACAAGTTTAAAAAATGCTGTAAGTACACTTCCCTCCAGACTGATCATCCATTCAAGAAATAACATATCAATATTAAACATACAAACACGATACCTCCCTAAAATTTAATTCTGCTATTTTTTAGCACTTCATATAAAGTGAAACTTTAATCAGCCCTAACCAATCGGACTTTTATGGGCAGCCCAATCCCCATCTAACTTCTTTGCTTTCGTTGAATTTTGAGGTGTGGGTCTAACTGCCCATTAAAGCGAGACAAACTAGTTGATTAACATTTCCAATTTATACACCCACTTACGTTACAGATTAAGAATATATAGTACCACATACTAAAAACAGATAATATGTTAAATCCTCTAATCATTTTTATAAATTTCAATGGAATTTTGAGTTTTATATACAAAGCCATTACAATTACAAATTAAAAAACCGCCTTATGTAAGGCGGTTTCTATCATTTTGTTTTAACCAATTTAAAATAAATATATACGATTGATAGTGAATATAACGTATGCAAAATAAAAGAAATAAAAGGGCTATTCCAGTGGTACTATACAGCAAACCAAACTTCAAAAAAATATTTAACAGCGGTGGAAAGTTCGTTATGTTTTGTAATGTAAGTAGCATACAAAACAAAAGGAAAAACACTGGGGCATATTGTAATTCATATGGCTTTCTCTTCTTATTCATTCTTTTTCGAATAAGCATATGGCTTAGCTCCGCTACTAAAAAACATCCTCCAATTAATACAAGACCAGAAGTCATCGTCATACACCCACCTGCCTTATATTTATCCCGCATAACTACTCATCGTTATATTTTCTTCACATATATTCCGTCTTCCACATTAAATCCAAAGCTCTCTATGAAAGATTTCGCTTGTTCTGTTAATTCCGTTTGTAATAGCTTTATCTCTTTCACATTTCTTTCTTTCATCATCATTTCAAATGTAAAATACGTATTTGTCCCATAACCGTAACTTTGATAATCAGAGTGAATAATTAACTGAGATAAAACCGCAGTCTCCCCTTGAACACGATAATCTATTACACCAATATATGTATCATCGACTTTCACACAATACTGTACCTGTTTCTCACTTAAACTATGTGAGTAAAACATTTCTTTAACAACGCTTTCATTTTCTACAGTTACTTTTTCAAACGTAATCATATGTTGTCCATCCTTTTACTATTATTGTATCAATAATACGTCCTATTTATGAAAAAAACCTTAAGACCATATGCGATCTTAAGGTTTTTCTAATTAAACTAAGCTATACGCACGTTTCGTTTCTTCGTGGAACTTATTCGTATCGTATTTATGCTCAACATAAATTTGATGCCATACCATAAACGCAAGTACAGTCCAAATTTTACGGCTATAATCGCCTTTATCTGCACAATGTGCTTCCAGTAAGTTTAATACATACTGTTTGTCGATTAAATGCTCTGTTTTACTCTCGTTTATAATATTGATAGCCCAATCATGCATTTCGTCTTTTAACCAGTGACGAATTGGTACTGGGAATCCAAGTTTTTTACGATCTAATACGTGATCTGGAACGATTCCGCGTGCTGCTTCACGTAAAATAGCTTTCGTAGTTCCGTTAGCAATCTTAAATTCAGTTGGAATTTTAGATGCAACATCGAATACTTCTTTATCTAAGAACGGTACGCGAAGTTCTAATGAGTTCGCCATTGTCATTTTATCAGCTTTTAATAAAATGTCACCGCGTAACCAAGTGAACATGTCAATGTATTGCATTTTGCTTACATCATCATAATCTTTAATTTCGTTATACAATGGTTTCGTGATATCCATATAGTTAACACTTTCATTGTAATACTTCATTAATTCAGCTTTCTCTTCTTCACGGAAGATTTTCGCGTTTCCATAGTAACGCTCTTCAATTGGCGTACATCCACGCTCTAGGAAGCTCTTTCCTTTAAAGCCTTCTTTAAGAGCACCACTTAGTGCTTTTAGAACGCTCTTACCTGGGCTAGGAATGTAAGAGAACATTTTCAGTGAGTTTGGCTCACGATAAATGTTATAACCACCAAATAGCTCGTCTGCACCTTCGCCTGAAAGAACAACTGTTACATGCTTACGTGCTTCTTTTGCAACGAAGTACAACGGTACAGCTGCTGGATCTGCTAAAGGATCATCCATATGCCAAATGATTTTTGGGAACTCATCCATAAACTCTTTCGCTGAAATGAATACGTTATGGTTTTTAACACCTAATTTCTCAGCAGTTTCTTTCGCAACATCAACTTCACTGAAACCACGTTGCTCAAAACCAACAGAGAATGTTAAAAGATTTGGATTCATTTCTCTTGCGATAGAAGCGATGATAGATGAATCGATACCACCAGATAAGAATGAACCTACTGGTACATCACTGCGCATATGCACTTTTACTGAATCATATAACACATCACGAATTGCTTGGATATGCTCCTCTTTCGTTGCACTTGAAGCATTGAAATAAGGTTTCCAGTAGCGATGGATTTCCATCTCTTTACCGATTTCTTTTACGAAATAATGACCAGGTTCGATTTTATTAACATCAATTGTTAATGTTTCTGGCTCTGGACCATATTGGTACGTAAAGTAATGTTGTAATGACGTTCGGTTAACGCCTTTATCTTCCATCACATGCATAATACTTTTCTTCTCAGATGCGAAGAATGTAGTATCACCTTGTTGTGCGATGTATAAAGGTTTAATACCGAAGTGGTCACGTGCACCGAAAAGTTTCTTTTCTTCACGATCCCAAATCATAAATGCAAACATACCACGAAGGTAGTCTACACATTTTTCTTTCATATGTGCATACAATGCAATGATAACTTCTGTATCAGATTGCGTTGCAAACGTTGCACCTTTTTCAAGTAACATTTCACGTAATTCTACATAGTTGTAAATTTCACCATTAAAAATAATTACATATCGATCATTTTCATAAGTTAGCGGCTGATGTCCTGCCTCTAAGTCAATGATACTTAAACGGCGGAAGCCAAATTGTACATGCTCATCACGAAAATATCCTTCGTCATCTGGACCACGGTGGAAAATCATCGTGTTCATATTTTCAAATTGATGTTTTTCTGTTTCTGAAAACTCTCTAGGGTTTTCACATAAACATCCTACAAAACCACACATACTTCTTACCCTCTTTCAGTTTTCATTCTGTCTCTATACTACTATATCAACCCTATTTATACTAGCATAATCAACTGAATATGGCGACCAAAAACTATAAAAAAATCACTCCATTTCACATTTTTAACAATTTTTTATGAAAACATGAAAATTAGGCAATCACCTTTCTCCGCTTTTGTCATATGATATTGCAAATTGATTTCTAGGAGGGAATACCATGAGTGAAGAAAAAAAAGACTCTTCTCGCCCACCGGTTCGCAATTATTTAAAGCAAATTGATGATTTCTTCGAGCAAACACCACTTCGCAATGTAATTGCTGATTTAAATCATTTTTTCCAAAAAGGAAATCGTTTATTAACATTCCCTGTAGATTTATATGAAGTTGGTGAAGAACTCGTTGTTACAGCTGAACTACCAGGTATACAAAAAGAACAAATTCAAATTGAAATACAAAGTGAATACTTAAAAGTCTCTGTAAAAGAAGAGATACTTGAAGAGGCTGAAGAAGAAACTTCTCATAACTATTATCGCCGAGAACGTTCTATTTCAGAAGCATCCAGATTAATTAAATTACCGTACTCCATTAATAAAAAAGCAGCAAAAGCTTCGTATCAAAATGGCGTGTTAGAAATTCGGGCTCCAAAACTTCCACAGCAACATGACATTTTATCCATAGATTAATGTAAAAAAGAAGGGTGCTTTAATCTAAAATGTACCCTATAGAATAGACACTTAAAAAAAAGTCTATTCTATAGGGTCTTTCTTGTATAATGAGAGAAAAA
>NZ_JAQFUL010000070.1:0-26306 GCF_027716265.1 Bacillus cereus group sp. Bc031 | reverse complement strand
AGGATCAAACTCTCCAATAAAGTTAGTTTGTCTAGCATCTAAAATAAAAATTGACGTTTCACGTTGTTTGTTTCGTTCAGTTTTCAAAGAACTTGTCCATCGCTTCAGAAGCGACTTCATCATATTAACATCTTCATTTTTCGATGTCAACTAAGTTTTAAAATTTCTTTTTTGTCGTTTTCTACGTTTCCGCATCAGCGACGTTTATTAATATACCATCATGATTTTTAAATAACAAGTGTTTTTTTAAAAAAACACAAAAAAATATCCCCCCTACTTTCTTCTATATAGATACACCTCATCTCCTCTACAAAAAACAACTAATTAAATTTTATACCAATACACTCTAATTAAACAAACTACATTTCATAATCCCTCCCCAGCTTTTCATTCTCCTCTATATTAAATTCCATAGTCAATTGCTTTTCTTTAGATTAACTAACTAAAAAAACAAATCAATCCACATTCAAAAAGAAAATAGCTTCGCCACTTCCTAATAATGCGAACATGCTGATTTTTTGTTCCTCCACACAAATCATTACTAGTTGAACGAGCCGGGTGTTGACAGACAGCTCCCCCCAACCGAATTCGAGGTGAGAATCTTATCGTCCGACCAACGGCGGGATAGATAACGAAATTCCAACAAAACATCAACTTAAGATTATTGTTAGAATTTTTTTACATTTAATTAATGCAAAATATCCATTTTTTGTTATATAGTAGAAAGGACGTACTCAACTATAAATAACCCAATGGAGGAATTACTTTATGGATAGGTTAACAAAGTTTTCATTAAAAAACCGCGCCGCTGTTATCATCATGGTTTTTCTCATTTCCATACTCGGTGTTTATTCCGGCTCTAAATTACCTATGGAATTTTTACCTAGCATCGATAATCCCGCAGTCACCGTCACAACCTTATCTCCAGGACTCGACGCTGAAGCAATGACAAAAGAAGTAACCGATCCCCTTGAAAAACAATTTCGCAACTTAGAACACATCGACAACATCACCTCTTCTACTCACGAAGGATTATCACGCATCGATATCGCGTATACATCCAAAGCAAATATGAAAGATGCCACACGTGAAGTTGAAAAGGCCATTAATACAATTAAATTACCTAAAGATGCAACGAAACCGATAGTTAGCCAATTAAATACTTCTATGATTCCACTCGCTCAAATTGCAATCCAAAAGCAAAACGGATTTTCAAAAGCAGATGAAAAACAAATCGAAAAGGAAATCGTACCACAACTCGAAAGCATTGATGGCGTTGCCAACGTTATGTTTTTTGGAAAATCAACTTCCGAATTATCTATTATACTAGACCCAAACCAATTAAAAGATAAAAACGTAACAACGGAACAAATATTAAAGGTTTTACAAGGAAAAGAAACTTCCACTCCAGCTGGAGCTGTTACCGTTAATAAAGAAGAATATAACCTTCGTGTCATCGGGGATATAAAAAATGTAGATGACATTAAAAACATCACTGTTGCACCTCAAGTTAAATTACAAGATGTTTCTCAAATTGAACTTAAACAACACTACGATACAATCTCACATATAAACGGCGAAGAAGGCACTGGATTAATCATCATGAAAGAGCCAAGTAAAAATGCAGTTGCAACCGGAAAAGAAATCGATAAAAAAATTAAAGATATAAGTAAACAATATAAAGATCAGTTTTCTATTAAACTTTTAGCATCAACTCATGAACAAGTTGAAAATGCTGTTACTAGTATGGGAAAAGAAGTAATCCTTGGAGCAATTGCGGCAACTCTAATTATCTTAATCTTTTTACGCAATTTCCGAACGACACTCATCGCTGTTGTCAGTATTCCATTATCTATTTTATTAACACTCTTTTTACTACACCAATCTAACATCACACTTAACACTCTAACACTTGGTGGTTTAGCCGTTGCAGTTGGACGTCTCGTCGATGATAGCATCGTTGTCATTGAGAATATTTTCCGCCGGTTACAAAAGGAATCTTTCTCTAAAGATATTATTCTCGATGCAACGAAAGAGGTCGCCGTCGCAATTACTTCTTCCACCTTAACAACGGTCGCTGTTTTTTTACCTATCGGCCTCGTATCAGGAGTAATCGGAAAATTAATGTTACCTATGGTATTAGCGGTCGTATATTCTATACTATCGTCCTTAATCGTTGCACTAACAGTTGTGCCACTTATGGCTTTTTTACTACTCAAAAAAACAAAACACAAAAAGCCAAGTTCTTCACCACGATATACGGCTACATTAAAGTGGGCTCTTTCGCATAAATTCATTATTCTACTTACTTCTTTTTTATTATTCGCAGGATCGATTGCTGCCTATGTATTACTACCGAAAGCGAATATAAAATCTGAAGACGACACAATGTTATCTATTAATATGACTTTCCCAGCTGATTACGCTCCTGAAACACAAAAACAAAAAGCCTTTGATTTCGAAAAGAAGCTACTTTCTAATTCAGATGTAACGGATGTTATTTTACGAATGGGATCTAGCGCAGAAGATGCACAATGGGGGCAAACGACCAAAAATAATCTCGCAAGTATATTGGTAGTCTTTAAAAAAGGTTCTGATATTGATCAGTATATTAAAGAGTTAAAGAAAGAACATAAAACTTTTGAACCCGCTGAACTTGATTATATAAAAATGAGTTATTCAAGCTCTGGCGGCGGCAATAATTTGCAATTCAACGTAACAGCCACTAACGAAACGAATTTAAAAGAGGCTGCTACTATCGTCGAAACAAAACTAAAAGATATGGATGATCTTTCTAAAGTAAAAACGAATTTAGAAGACTCTAAGAAAGAATGGCAAATCCATGTTGATCAAACAAAGGCCGAACAACTAGGATTAACACCAGAATTAGCAGCTCAACAAGTAGCATTCCTTATGAAGAAATCACCTATTGGTGAAGTTTCAATCAATAACGAAAAAACTACTATTATGATAGAACATAAAAAAGAAAGCATTACTAAACAAGAAGACATTTTAAACACAAACATACTATCACCTATTAATGGACCAATTCCTTTAAAAGACATTGCAACTATTTCAGAAAAACAACTTCAAACAGAAGTCTTCCATAAAGATGGAAAAGAAACCATTCAAATTACCGCAGAAGCTTCAAATGAAGATTTAAGTAAGGTAAGCGCAGAAGTGAACAAAGCGATAGCCGACTTAGATTTACCTAACGGAGCCAAAGTAAATATCGCAGGCGCCACTGAATCTATGCAAGAGAACTTCACAGATTTATTCAAGATTATGGGGATTGCAATCGGGATTGTATATTTAATTATGGTTATTACCTTTGGGCAGGCGCGTGCTCCTTTTGCAATCTTGTTCTCCTTGCCATTAGCTGCTGTCGGCGGTATTTTAGGATTAATCATTTCAGGAACACCAGTTGATGTAAATTCCTTGATCGGCGCATTAATGTTAATCGGGATTGTCGTTACAAACGCTATCGTATTAATAGAAAGAGTACAACAAAACCGAGAACACGGTATGGAAACGAGAGAGGCCTTACTTGAAGCAGGTTCCACTAGATTACGCCCAATTATTATGACAGCTATTACAACAATCGTCGCTATGCTACCACTCCTATTTGGTCAATCACAAGCAGGAAGTATGGTATCGAAAAGTTTGGCAGTCGTTGTCATCGGCGGTTTAGCAGTCTCAACTGTCCTTACATTAGTAGTCGTTCCTGTAATGTATGAACTATTAGATAAAATCGGGAGAAAAAGACGCTCTCGTAGAAAAATAAATACTTCTACAGAAACACCTGATATTTAAACGAAAAAGCGTTATCTTCACGAATGAAGATAACGCTTTTTCTCTACCTACTCATATAATCCATCATTTTATCCCACTATTTGTGAGCAGTAAAACCCCACTGTTTAAAATTTCACTTTATCTATATAACGAATTACAAATTCAACAATCGCTATACCTTTTCCTTCTATATTAAAACGCAAAAAGAACCCCCTACTTATAAATAGAGAGTTCTTCTTTATAACTTATGCCGCTTTTACCTTCTTCGTCGTTTTACTTTTTCTTTTCGCTCCTGTAAAACGTTTGTGCAATATAGATGCTACTAAGCGTGAAATAACATTGAATAGCAATACCATAATAATTAATACAGCTGCAGACTTTGTCGCAATTAACTTCGCATCTGGAATAATTCCTTCAGAATTTAACTTCCAAATGTGAACCGCTAACGTTTCAGCTGGTCTAAATGGGTTTAAAGGATGAGCAGGACTTGAGAAGTCCGCTGCTGAATTTAAAATTGGAGATGTTAAACCCGCTGTATAAATTAATGCCGCCGCTTCACCAAATATACGACCTGCCGCTAAAATAACACCTGTAATAATTTGTGGTAGTGACGACGGAATAATAATACGAGTGATCGTTTGCCACTTTGTTGCACCTAATCCAAGACTCGCCTCTTTCACATTAGAAGGAACCTCTGAAATCGCATTTTCACAAACACGAGTTAAACCTGGCAAGTTTAAAATTGTTAAAGCAAGGGCACCACCCATTACTGTGTATCCCCATCCTGTCATTGTAACGAACACTAACAAACCGAATAAACCAACAACAATAGAAGGTAAAGATGCCATTGTCTCAATACATAAACGAACAAAGTTTAAAAAACGTCCTTGTTTTGCATACTCTGCTAAATATATTCCAGCGCCTAATCCGAGAGGAATAGATATAATAAGCGTTATAACAAGCATATAGAAAGAATTGAATAACTGCGGACCAATCCCACCACCAGCTCTTGTATTACTTGGTTCTCCAAACAAGAAATTAGGATCCCAAAAACCCCATCCCTTTTGTAAAATCTCAAACACTAAGAACACTAGTAAAGCTACAACTAAAGCCGCAACCGCATAAAAGATACCTGTCCAAACTTTATTTACCGTTCTTGCATTCATTATTATCGCTCACCTCTTTGCCCAATTGCTCGAATTACTAAAATAAACAGGAATGAAATAACAAGTAAAATCATTGCTAAAGTCCATAGCGCATTGTTCCAAGCAGTTCCGTTTAATGTATTTGTCATGTCCATTGTCAAAATACCAGTTAACGTTGCTGTCGGGCTATATATGCCTTCTGGTAATTTAACCGTATTCCCAATTACCATTTGAACCGCTAATGCTTCACCAAAAGCACGCGCTAAACCTAAAACAATACCTGTTAAAATCCCCTTTTTCGCAGCAGGAACAATCACTCGGCTAACCGCTTGCCATTTCGTTGATCCTAAACCATAAGAAGCTTCTAAATAATCAAATGGAACAGAGCGTATTGCATCAGAAGCGATACTAGCAATAGTAGGCAAAATCATTATACTTAATACAACAATACCTGCAATTAAACTAAAGCCCACTCCTCCAAACGAATCACGTAATAGCGGTACTAAAATTGTAACCCCTAATAATCCGTATACAACCGAAGGAATACCAACTAATAATTCTAAAACAGGCTTCAATACTTTATTTCCAAACTTCGGCGAAATTAAATTCATGAATATAGCAAGAGCTATAGCAATTGGCGCACTAATAATAACCGCACCTAACGAAACCACCGTTGAACCTACAATAAAAATTACAGCCCCGAAAGTTCCCTCATCAGCATTTGGACTCCATTTTGTCGATGTTAACATTTCAGTAAACGAGATACCACTTTGCGTAAATGATTGAATTCCTTTACCGCAAATAAATGCAATAATAGCTAATGTAACTAAAACAATAAAAATACCACAAAACGTAACAAGTGATCTTCCTATATATTCACTTTTCACGTAATTAATTTGTTTTTTCCCCTTCATCACAGGACAGACCCCACTTCATAAATTGAAATGAACAGGACTGGCCTTGCAGCCAGCCCCATAAATTTTATTACTTATTTAATTTAGACATTGGAATATAACCCATATCTTCTACTTGCTTTTCAAAATCTTTACCTTTTACATAGTCAATGTAAGCTTTTGTTGCTTCTTTTGCCTCACCTTTCGTTACCATGTACTCGTAAGACCAGAATGGATATTTACCAGACGCAATGTTTTCAACTTTTGGTTCAGCACCATCAATTTTCACTGTTTGTAGCGCACCTTTTTTCTCGCCAACCATGTAAGACATTGCTAAATAACTTACTGAACCTGGAGTAGAGTTAATCGCTTGTTCTACTGCACCGTTAGAATCTTGTGTAGTACCAGTTCCATCATTGATTTTCGCATCTTTCATAATTGTTTTTTCAAATGTAGCACGTGTACCAGAAGAAGCTGGACGATTGATTACGTTAATTTTTTCATCTTTCCCGCCTACCTCTTTCCAGTTTGTTACTTTTCCAGTGAAGATATCTTGTACTTGTTGTACTGTTAAATTATCAACTTTTACATCTTTATTTACGACAAGTGCGAATGCAATACCCGCTACCTTGTTATCTACTAATTCTTTCGCCTTATCAGCATCTTTTATTTTATCTGCAGATGGAACATCTGAGTTACCAATTTGGACCGCACCAGAAGCTACTTGGTTAATTCCAGTTCCACTACCGCCACCTTGCACTTGAATAGAAACGTTTGAATTTTTCTCCATAAATTTCTTTCCAGCTTCCTCTGCAAGAGGCTGAAGTGCTGTAGAGCCTGCAGCTGCTATCGTACCTGACAATTCTTGTTTTGCATTATCGCTTCCTTTAGCATCTTTACCTGATGTCTCTTCTGCTTTTCCACATCCCACTAATGAACCCGCTACCACTAAAGCTGCTAAAGAAAATTTAATACCCTTTTTCATGACCATGTCTTGTACCCCCATTTGGATTATCACTTTTCACATTTATCTACTTCTTTCGAACACAAATTCATTGTAGGACAATAATATTATGTGAGTGTTAAGCAATTTTTAATTTTAAGTAAATGACGATAATAATCCTTAAAAACTAGGAATCCCAACATTTATAGTTAAAGAACCCAACAAAATCCACACTAATTAAGCTGTAATGTAAATTTATTCTTAACAATGTAAATTCAATGTAAATATTTTTCACTCTTTTTTCCTTTTAGTTAAAGTTACATTTACAATTCCGTTGTATTTTGTTACTTTTACACGCCTAATTTATGTACATTACACAGAATTTCAGTAATATTTTTTAGTACAACTAAATAAATTGGAACAATTCTAAAAACAAATGAATATTTTTAAAGTACCAATTGACAGCATCATCCAATGTAGTCTACTATATTACTAACAAAAAGTTTACCTAAGGAAACTTTTTAAACTCAAACTAACAATATAGAGATGAGGTAACTTTTATGGTATCGGCTAATAAAAAACCACTTTCCGAATTTAAGACTGGAGAGTTTGTACAAATTGAGAAGATACAATTAGAAGGAACTATGAAACGACGTTTATTAGATTTAGGATTTATCCCAGGCGCAACAATTAAAGTATTACAACGCAGTCCACTTGGAGATCCGGTCGCTTATCAAGTAAGCAACACAACTATCGCACTACGCAAGGAAGAAAGTTCCCTTATTTTCGGGGTATTAATAGGAGATGATTTCAGATGAGCAAACATCGCATTGCTTTAGCTGGCAACCCAAATACCGGGAAAAGTACATTATTTAATACTTTAACAGGTTTAAAACAACATACTGGAAACTGGACGGGAAAAACAGTTTTAAAAGCTGAAGGAGAATATGAACATAACGGTAGTAAATATACATTAATAGATTTACCTGGGACTTACTCACTATATTCAAATTCTGCGGATGAAGAAGTAGCAAGGGATTATATTATATTTGAAAAACCAGAAGTAACTGTAGTTGTTGTAGATGCAACAGCAATGGAAAGAAATTTAAATTTAGCACTTCAAGTGATGGAAATGACGAGTAACGTAGTCATTTGTATTAACTTAATTGATGAAGCTGAGAAAAAAGGCATCGTTATCGATGAAAAAAAATTAGCAAAATCACTTGGTGTACCTGTAGTTAAGATTTCCGCTCGTAACCGAGTAGGCATCGGTCATTTACTAAATGTCATTGCTAAAGTAGCAAATAAAAAGCTAATTCCAGCACCAATTAAAGTTACTTATAGTGAAAAAATCGAAAATATGATTCGAGAATTAGAACCACAAATTTATAAAGTATTCGGTGATACGTATCCAGCACGTTGGATTGCATTACGTATATTAGATGGAGATAAAAATTTCTTAACTGCACTTGAAAAACATCATAACGAACCACTTGTAAGGGAGGTCGTAATTAATGGAATCTCACTCAGCCAGTAAAGCTCTTCCATTAGACTATATTATTCAACACGCTCAAACACTTTCAAAAGAAGATATACGAGATGATATTGTCGGAGATATTTATCGAACATCTGCAAGCATCTGTAAAGAATCTGTTCAATATACAAATACGGATAAATTATATCGTGCTGAAAAACTAGATAAAATTTTCACATCTCCAATATGGGGATTCCCAATTATGCTCGGTATTTTATCTATCATTTTTTATCTTACAATCGCTGGTGCTAACGTACCATCTGATATGATTGCTGAGTTTTTCGGATGGGCCGAAGGATATTTAACTTCTTGGTTCCAAGCAGCACACGCACCTGAATGGTTACATGGCATTTTAATACTTGGTTTATTCCGTGGTATCGGCACTGTTATTAGCGTTATGTTACCACCTATGGCCATCTTTTTCCCTATGTTCGCACTATTAGAAAACTATGGATACTTACCACGCGTTGCGTTTAATATGGACCGCTTATTCAAACGCTCTGGTGCACACGGTAAACAATCTTTAACAATGGCAATGGGCTTTGGTTGTAACGCTGCAGCTATTATGTCAACACGTATTATTGAATCACCACGTGAACGTATGCTTGCAATCTTAACAAATAACTTCGTACCTTGTAACGGTCGCTGGCCTATGTTAATTTTAATGGCCTCATTATTTATGGCTGCTGGTTATACAGGTAGTATGCAAACACTTGTTACTGCCGGCGTTGTAGTTGGAATGGTTGTAATTGGTATCGTTATGACATTAACTGTTTCTTGGGTACTATCCAAAACAGCTTTAAAAGGCGTTCCAACCCACTATACACTTGAATTACCGCCGTACCGTAAGCCAAAGGTTTGGAATACAATTGTGCGCGCAACACTCGATAAATCAGTTTATGTTTTAAAACGAGCTGTTGTTGTAGCTGCCCCTGCGGCTGCATTAACTTGGTTACTAGCTAATATTTTCATCGGTGACACAAGCTTACTTATGTATTTTGTAAATTTTCTAGATCCATTTGCTAAAATGTTAGGACTTGACGGCTTTATTCTAGCTGCTTTCATTCTTGGACTACCAGCGAATGAAATTGTTATCCCGATTTTATTAATGTCTTACTTATCAACCGGAGCTTTAACTGAAATAGATGATTTTAATCAAATTAAAAATTTATTCTTAGAAAATGGTTGGACTTGGTTAACAGCGTTAAACACAATGTTGTTCTCACTTCTTCATTTCCCATGTGGAACGACACTGGTTAACATATATAAAGAAACAAAAAGTGCAGAATGGACATTCTTATCGTTTGCAATCCCTACCGTTATCGCCATTGTTGTGACATTCCTCTCTACACAATTGGTACATTGGTTAGGGCTTGTATAAAAACAAAGCATACATAGAAGGTATCCCCCTTCACATATGCTTTGCACGAAAGAAACCTGAAATCATTCAGGTTTCTTTTTTTGTATATCAGTATTCCAAGGCTGTGCTCCATACGTTGTAATTTTTTTATGAATGTAGTATATAGCTCCTGGAAGAACTGCCATTAATATTGTGCAACTAATCCCTAATCCAGTAAACACCTTCCATCACCTTACTTTACTCTTTTTGGTAAAGCTGAACCCGTATGTTCAATTGTTGGATGAACATGAACAGTAACCTCAGCATCACTAAAGTAATTTTCACCTTGATCCCAATTCTTACTTATTTTTTTCCACTCTTTATAATTATGCCGCTTATACACTTCCCCTAATTCTAATACATCTACCTTATATTTTTTTTGAACAAGCTGAACGGATTTTCGGATGCGCGTCTCCATTTCCTTCGAAATATCCTTCTCTAAACGTTTTTCATTCAAGACCTTTTTATGATCACTAAAGTGTAACTCAGCTATTGTACCTTCCAAAAATAAGTGAATATTAAACTTTGGTTTTGTAACATTTGTTGTAGATACTTTAATTTTCCGACGCAACTTATGAATTTCATATGTAATAAGTTGATTCTTTTTGCGGATAGTAAAAAAACCTCCAATTTTTTTACCTACTATATAATTCATTCCTAATGTTTCTTCCCCATTCAAACTACCTACACACTTATTATCCTTCCCACGAAACAACGCTGCCCCGTTCATTTGTACACCTTGCTTTGTTAATTCAAGAATAGGTAATACGAAGCTTCGGCTCGCAATCATCTTTTCCTGAACCTCACCAATTCTTGCAGCCTCAATCATTTGGGCATTTTTCGGAGGATGTTCAGCTAACATATCAATATACTGTGCCGGTAAATTTTCAGGTTTTGCACTCTGTTTTAAAATAGATTCGGCATTCTTCTTCGAAACAAACAAACGAATATTTCTCCTCATTTCATGATCGCGAATATATACATCTAACGTATTTTGCAAAACATACGGATTCGCCAGTAATTCTTCCGAAAAAATAATCACTTGTATATGCGGAAAAATAATGTTCGACTAATTTTTTTAGCAATAATTCGGATTTGCTCAAAGACACTATCTGCTTTCGCACTCACATTAATATAATTTTCACTATCTCCACCACCTTGTCCCCCTTGTTGCGCTAGCTTACTGGGAAGCACCATCTGATACGTCCCTTTCATAATCGGATTCGATTTCTTTTTTTTCACGATATCATAGGCTGCACCTACTACAAATCCTCTTTCTTCTATTTCTTCTAGCTCAGAACACCCACTGATAGATCCAACTAAAACCATAAGCATTATAATTTTAAGAAGGTGTTTCATTTCTACCATTCCTTCTTCTTATTTTATATACAATAAAAACTAACAAAGGTGCTAACACGACAAACCCCATATCTATCCAAGCTAAATAAGTCCCATAGCTTGACAAAGTATTCAAACTACTCGGTACCATGTTCACCATAAAAATAATAGGGGCACTTACAAAAATGAAAATATGTTTCTTCACTTTCGGAAACATCGCACAAAACAATAAAGATGCGACGTCATAATACATTGCTGTCGTGTTATAAATAGTAATAATCCAAGTTGTAAAAAAAATCGCATCAAACCTTTCTAAAAACCCTCCACCAATTTCAATTTCTTTCCCTAATTCAATTGTTGGATATGTTAATCCACGTGTTGTCATATATGTAAAAACACTAATACAAGTTACATAAATTAAAATGTATGATAACACGTTTACCATCACAGCTTTTGCAACTGCCATCGGTGCTTTTTTTGCCGTCTTATCGTTTAACAAAACAGCATAAAACAAAGCTACTTCAAACCCAATAAATGTAAAAATAGAATTTTCAACTCCAACAGCATATTGACTCACTTCCGTTTGAAAGGCTGGTAGTAAATTATTTATTTCCATTAAATTTATATTCAATAAAGAAAGAAGCACTATCGCAATTAAAACAATAGGTAAAAATAGAACATTTAACCTTAATAAAGCTGCTCTAGATCCTGCTATTCCATAAATAACAACTAATAAGAAGAAGAAAGACAGTAGTTGTATTGGTGTATCACTAAACAAATACGTTTGGGAAATAATTGAAATCATTCGCGATTCATATGCTGTCAACGCAGCAAACGTTAATACTAAAACGCTGCTAATCGTGTATGCAACAGGCTTTGTCAAATGCGCACTCGTATATTGAACAAAGTTTTGTTTCGGGAATAAAATAGCTACCCTCGTTACAAACCAACCTAAAACTGCACACACCAATCCACCCAAAAGCAAAATAATCCAACCGTCCGAAAATAAAGTTTGGTTAGCGATATCTCTTGGCATAGACAATGCTCCTATACCAATAATGGTCGAAGATACCGCAAACCCAATTTCCCGAGATCCAATCTCTTCATCGCCATACTCAAATGGTTTCAATTATTCTCGCTCCTTTGGACGTATTGTAGAATCCTTCGTTTGTAAATATTCCGGTCTCTCTTTCAACATTGATTTCGGCAAACGAATAAGCTCTTCTTTCCAATCTTTATAGAATGCGGGAGCAATTGGAGTTGTATACGGCACACCAACACTTGTTAAATTTGTAATATGAACAGCAAGCGCAATAAGAGCTAGAATGATTCCATACAACCCAAAAGCCGTTGCTGCTAATACAAAGACGAAAAGTAAAATCCGAAACGTAATTGTGATGCTATACACCGGAAGTGAAAATGTAGCAATAGCTGTAACCGCAATAATGATAACTAAAAATGGATTTACAATTCCTGCATTCACCGCTGCCTCTCCAATTACAAGACCACCTACAATCCCAATTGTTTGTCCCATCGGTTTCGGCAACCTAATTCCTGCTTCTCGTATTAACTCCATCGTTAATGCCATCATTAACGTTTCAATATAGGCAGGAAAAGGAACACCTTCTCTTGCTCCAGCAATCGAATAAGCCAATTTAGAAGGAATAAGTCCTTGGTGATACGAAACGAGCGCTACATACATCGCTGGCATTAAAATTGCAACTATACCAGAACCCATCCGCAAAATTCTTAATAAAGTCCCTATTACCCAACGCTCATAATGATCTTCCACAGATTGAAAAATATCAACAAACACTAGCGGAGCTATAAGGGCAAAGGGAGATCCATCCACCAAAATAGCTGCCTTTCCTTTCGTTAATGAGGCCACAATATTATCAGGCCTTTCCGTATTCAAAAACTGCGGAAACGGCGACAAATTATTATCTTGAATTAATTGCTCAATTGTACCCGTCTCAAAAACGACATCTGTCACTATGGATTGAAGACGCCGATCTAGCTCTTTTACAATGTAAGGATTAATAATGTCTTCTATATATACTAAAGTCACTTCTTTTTGGGATCTCTTTCCCATAATATAAGATTGAAATCTCAGCTTTGGGTCACGTAAACTACGGCGAATTAATACTTTATTCACGTCAATATCTTCATTTAATCCAATTCTCGGTCCACGTATTAAATCTTCTGTTACTGGCGGTTCTAAACTTCTTTTTTCCCAAGCCCTACTATTAATTACGATAGCGGTTTGAATATTATCAATTAATATAACTGTATCTCCCGCTAAAATCGCATTTATAATATCCGGCAACGTTGTCTTCTTACCAACTTCTGCAATAGAAATAAAGCGATCCAATAATGTTTGAACAACAGCTTCGTCTTTTTGTATTTCTTCATATTGAAGTGTACGAACTACATATTTATAAACATTATCCTTATCTGTTAACCCACATAAAAAGACAACAGCACAGCGTGTAAAACTACCGGCAAGGGCAACTTCCCTAATTGTTAAATCATTCGGCGAACCTAACTCATCTCTAATTTCTTTCATAACTTCAAATAAGTTACCTTTTAGCTCTAACAAGTCCCCCACCTAACTTCCTTTTCAACAAGTTTTTAGTTAGATTCCGCTAATAGAAGAAAATATATACAAAAAAGAGCTATCTCTTTTCAAAGATAGCTCTAGCATACGAATTACTTTTCTACTATTATATTGTCTTTCTTTATAGATACATTTTTAGTGAATCCGCTAACGATAAACATCACAATCATATTCATTAACAGCGCGACTATACCTACATTTAAATCTTTTATATATTGAGGGAAACCCGGAAACATCGTAGCTATAGTTGAACCAGATAAAGTAATATACGCAACCACTAATAACCCAATCCCCATCCCGGCAATTGCTCCTTGCTTCGTAATAGTCTGACGTGGAAACAAACTACATACAAGTGCCGGGAAAAGTTGTGTCACTATACTATATCCCATTAAAAGAAGTGCTCCTATCGTTTCTCCACCTTTAAAAGTAAACAAAACAGCTACAAGCGTTACTACAGGAACAAATAATTTCGCTACTTTTGCCACTTGTCGATCCGAGGCAGATGGGACCATTGCTCGGTAAATATTTTTCGCTAATAATGTAGAAGCGGCCATGACAAGCATAGAACCTGGAACTAATGCCGTTAAAACTCCAGCACTACCAATAATCCCAATAAACCAAGGATCAAAAGTTTGAAGAGCCAGACGGAATAACGAAAGGTCTACATCCCCTCCCTTTAATCCAGGAACTTGCAAAATAGCTGCGAATCCTGCAAAGAACACGAAAAGTAAAACTAAAGAGTACAGTGGCATAATGGCCGCATTTTTACGAAATACTTTTTCATTTTTTGCAGAGAAAGCAGAGGCAAATGTATGAGGCCACATATAGAAACCGAGAGCTGTTAATACAATAGTAGAAACAAACCAAGAAATGCTCATTCCTTCATCAGGTAAAGATAAAAATCCTGGTTTTGCTGCTTCTACAGCTTCAAACATCGGCTGAAATCCTCCGTAATAATGGTACGGTAAATATATACCTAAAAACATAACGATAAACAGGATCATAATATCCTTCAAAGCGGCCGTCCAAGCAGAGCCGTGTATACCTGAAACCATTACATATATCGTTATAACAATTGCGCCAATCCACACTGCGATAACTGGTGATACCCTTCCGTAAGACGCTTCCGAAACGATAATTCCTAATCCTTTTAACTGTAAAACAAGGTATGGGATAATCGAAATAACCCCAATGATAGAAACGATAAGGCCAAGTGCTTGACTCTTATATTTCTTCACAAAAAAATCTGGCTGTCAAACTAGATTATGCTCTTTTGCATACTTCCAAACTGGTGGTAATAAAAAATAAGATAAAATATAAGCTAACGCACCATAACCTAAAATATAAAAAGTAGGTGCTCCCTTACTATACGCCCATCCACTTCCACCTAAAAATGTGAATGTCGTATAAATTTCACCTGCCATAAGAAGAAAAACAAAAATAGTACCAAAGCCTCTTCCTCCAACTGACCATTGCTCTAAATTCATATCTTTTCCATGTTGCGCCCGAATTCCTAAAAATAGTGCGAGAAACAAAAATAAAATAATGATAAGTAATGCGGTCATTTTACATCCCCCTTATTAGCAGGATCAAATACGTATACAATCCCCATACAAAGAGATGTAATAAGCACTGATAATAATATCCAAAATAATAAAAATGGCATCCCTAATATGTAAGGAGTAACTGAATTAGCAAATACGGGGCCAACAACTAAACAAAAAACTGGAATAAGCGCTAATACGTGTATTTTCTTCATCTCATTCTCCTTTACTTATGAAATTCATAATCGATGATACAAAGACTTGCACGCCAATTGGTAATGCATCTTCATCAATCGTAAAACGAGGGTGATGGTGAGGATATATAATTCCTTTCTCTTTGTTTCCTGCTCCGATAAAAAAGAATGTCCCTGGTGCTTTTTGTAAAAACGCTGAAAAATCTTCTCCAGCCATCGTCGGCTGTAAACGAGTAACTCGTTCCCTTCCATAAAGCTGTAATGCTGTTTGCTCAATAATCTCTGTCACTTCATAATCATTTACTACTGGACGATATCCATATTCATAAGAAAACGTATATTTCGCTCCATAAGCTTCCGTCACATGCTTTACAATCTGTTCAATCCTTTTCTCTGTTTCTTCTCGTAACTCATGTCTTAAACTCCGCACTGTCCCTTCAATCTCCGCTTGTTCTGGAATCACATTATGGGTTGTCCCAGCGTGAAATTGCGTAACAGATACTACAAGAGAATCTAACGGATTCGTGAGGCGAGATACAATTTGCTGAAGTTGGGAAATCACTTGTGTACCGATTGCAATACTATCAACAGTTTCATGAGGGATTCCAGCATGTCCACCTTTTCCTTCTATTATAATTTTAAAAACATCTGGAGCAGCCATTGCGGGACCATAAATTACACCTACTTTTCCAACCTCTAACGATGCCCAAAGGTGAGCACCAATAATATAATCGACCCCTTCCATTACACCCGCTGCAACCATTTCCTCTGCACCACCAGGAAAGTTTTCTTCAGCATGTTGGAATAGAAAACGAATCTCCCCTTTAATTTTCTCTCTTGCTTCTACTAACTTATGTACAACTCCAAGTAATATCGCTATATGTCCATCATGGCCACATGCATGCATTACACCCGGATATGTAGAAATAAAATCAAACTCATTTTCTTCATGAATAGGAAGAGCATCCATGTCAGCTCGAACCGCAACTATTTTACCAGGCTGCTTTCCAATCAACCTTGCCATTACACTATATTTCGTAGGTCTTGATACTTCTAAACATGGAATTTCCCGAAGTATATCGAACACAAACTGCGATGTTTTCTCTTCTTGAAAAGATAACTCTGGATACTTATGAAAATGTCTTCTCCACTCAACCAACTGATCCTTTGACAAAACAAGTTCTTTTGCAACATCCATTTCTCTTCTCCCCTTCTTCACCAAGTTAAATGTTATTATAACGTGAATTGTTAACTTTTAAAAGAATCTTCTGAATTTTCCGTTATAATTAATTAAAAATAAAAAGCCATCAAAAAAGATGGCTTTCTCATTATTATAAAATAGTAATTGCTTGTTTCCCCATTTGCTCCCACGCTTGCTCAAACTCTGCTCGCGGAACAGCGAAACGCGGATTATTTTTTAGAGGATCATTTACATATACAAAGTTTTGATCGTATCCAACTACTACTACACTATGCTCAAAATATGTAATTTTCACTTCACCAGAGCTTGTATTCCATGTTTCAAAACTACTTTCAGCTAGCGGCTTAAATGTTGTATTAATAATAACCCATACTGGAGAACCAGAACTAATTACCTTATATAGATCATTCACGTCTCTATCTGTTAAATTAATTACTTTTTCAGAAACATATTTTTCTGCTAAATTAAAGATTGGTTTATTGTATACACCATATCCTGGTTCAGCTTTCGTATAAATATTACCAACAAATCCCTCATACGGATTTCCACGCAAACCATTTTGTTCAAATGGAACTCGTTGAATTTCACTAGCAAGCTGCATCTTATCTACTTGTACACCTTTATATTGTAGCAACATAGCTAAGCTTGTCACTTCACATCCACGAGGTAATTCTGGTAACTGCTTTATAAACGGAACATTTTCAATCATAGCCGCTTCTTTCATTTCAGATAGAAAATCTAAGCGTAGCACTTGTGCCTTTTGTATAATCTTATCTTTCCCTATAAAAAACGCTGCAGCAAATATAATTCCAAAAACAAAAAGATATTTTAACTTTTTCATTTTAAACAAAACTCCATTAATTATTATTTTACAGACATACCTCTTACCATTGTACCTTTCTTCTTGCTAGTTTGCTAGAAAGATTCTGTGGATTATTGTTCATAACTACATCGTTATAAAATTCTAATTATTTTTAATAAAAAGAAAAAACAATATACTTTTTAGCAACATTTTGCTAAAATCAAAATTATTAACATGGTGAAGATATCACCTTGTTAATAAAAACATTCTTAGAGTATTTAGTCATAGTTCGTTTTTTACATACTCCATTCATTTCATAGCAAATAAACTGAGTATGTGTCACATCCCCCACTAATGATTAAAAACTCAGAATGAAAACCAGTTAACACATATAAGAAAATAACGGGGTGAGGGGCATATGAATCAACAAGTAGAACAAACAGATTTAAAACGTACAATGAAAAGTAGACACCTATTTATGATCGCACTTGGTGGTGTTATCGGCACTGGCCTATTTATGGGATCTGGTCAAATCGTCCATAACGCCGGCCCTGGTGGTGCTATTCTTGTATTTTTAGTCGGTGGATTTGTTATGTATTTAACGATGTTATGTCTTGGTGAATTATCCGTAGCTATGCCAGAAGCAGGTTCATTCCAAAGCTATGCAAGCAAATTTATTTCACCTGGTTTTGGTTTTGTTGTCGGTTGGATGTATTGGTTAAATTGGGCTGTTACAGTTGGAGTAGAGTTAACAACTGTAAGTATTTTAATGAAACGATGGTTTCCAGACGTTTCTTCGTGGATTTGGTGTGTTACATTTGCGGCAGCACTCTTTCTTGTAAACGCTTTATCAGCAAAAGCATATGCAGAAGCAGAATTTTGGTTCGCAAGTGTAAAAGTCGCAACTATTGTTGTTTTCATCGTACTCGGTGGTGCAGTTATGTTCGGTCTACTAGACTTTAACGGAAAACCAGCTCCAATGCTTCACAATTTCACTGAAAATGGCGGCCTATTTCCAAATGGTGCATTAGCTGTTCTTCTTACGATGATTACAGTAAATTACTCCTTCCAAGGAACAGAATTAATCGGAATTGCTTCAGGAGAAAGTGAAAATCCTGAAAAAACAATTCCTAAAGCAATCAAAAATACCATTTGGCGCACACTATTCTTCTTCGTCCTAGCAATATCAGTTGTTGTAGGTTTACTCCCGTGGCAAGAGGCTAATCTAGTCGAAAGTCCATTTGTACTTGTATTTGATGTAGCTGGTGTTCCATATGCAGCAGACATTATGAACTTTGTTATTATTACAGCTGTATTATCCGTAGCCAATTCTGGTCTATACGCAAATTCGCGTATGCTTTGGGCGATGGCAAAACAAGGAATGGCAAGTCCAGCATTTACGAAATTAACTAAAAAAGGTGTACCACTAAACGCATTGATTTTCAGTCTAATCTTTGCAAGTCTATCCCTATTAACAAGTATATTTGCAGCAGATACTGTCTTTTTAGTTTTAACATCTATCGCAGCAATGGCTGCTGTTGTCGTTTGGATGTCAATTGCGGCTTCACCGTTTTTCTTCCGTAGAAACTTCGTGAAAAACGGTGGTGACATAAATGATTTAAAATATCGCACACCACTTTATCCGCTCGTTCCAATCGTAGCGTTCTCACTCAATTTCATTACATTTGTTAGTTTAGCTTTCATTCCAGATCAGAGAATTGCTCTTTATTGCGGCATTCCATTTATGGTCATTTGTTACATTTTATATCAAGTGAAATATAAAAAAATTGTCACATTTGAACAACAACAGACTATTTCACAAGAAATAAACTAAATATACGGAATATTCAGCTATATTTCTTATGATAAGATAGCTTTTTTCTATTTCTTGGGTATCCTGGTATAACTTTATTTATCTTAAAATTTTCACAATCGCATTTTTCTCTGGAAAATAGTTTACAATGTAATCAAGTTACAAATGATATTCACCTTAAAAAGTGTGCATTTGTGTCTATTTTTTAACAATATCTCAAAAACTATTGCCTTCTATAAATTAATAGGTTTATATTGTTTTATTGGCATAGTTTCAATCCAAGGAGAAAGGAGATTTTCAATCGTGCAACTAAAGAAAGCGTTTTGGAAGTTGGCTTCGCTTCTTCCGTTATCATTACTTCTGTTCCTCGGTGGCTGTGATAAAAAACTCGCAGTATTAAATCCGCAAGGACCTGTTGCAAAAGCACAGTATGATTTAATTGTTTGGTCATTCTTGCTTATGTCATTAATTATCGCAATTGTATTCATCTTGTTTACAGTCATCTTGATTCGTTATCGTGAAAAACCAGAGAATATGGACTATGAGCCACCTGAACAACACGGTAACACATTATTAGAAATCATTTGGACGCTTGTTCCTGTTATTATCGTTATCGCATTATCGATTCCAACAGTAAAAGCAACTTATGCTTCGGAAGAGGTTCCGAAAGAGTCCAAACATATTAAACCAGTGGAGATTTATGTTACATCTGCAAACTGGAAATGGTTATTCAGTTACCCAGAGGAAAAAATTGAAACCGTTAACTATTTAAACATCCCAGCTGGTGTACCAATTCAATTCAAACTGACTTCTGTCGGCCCAATGAATGCTTTCTGGGTACCAGAACTTGGTGGTATGAAGTACACAATGGATGGCATGATTATGGACCTTTATTTACAAGCTGATAAGCCAGGTTCTTACCTAGGTCGTAGCGCGAACTTCTCTGGTGAAGGATTTACTCACATGGAGTTCGAAGTTGAAGCAAAAACTAAAGAGAAATATGACAAGTGGGTTAAAGAAGTACAACAAACTGCTCCTAAACTAACAGAAGATAAGTACAACGAAATTGTTAAACCTGGTGTAGTTGGTCGTATGACATTCTCTAGCCATCACTTAAGTTATGTAGATCCAAAATCACTTGAATATTGTGATTACAACTACTACAAAAACAAAAAATAATAGCTATAATTCCAACAGATTGGAGTGAACACAGTGAAGCTTGATGAATTCTTTGTCACAGGTGACCCGATTATTTACGGTGCAGACGCTTCTATCGTTCTTGTGACATTAGCAATCATTTTCGTACTAACTAAGTATAAAAAATGGAAATGGCTTTGGGACGAATGGTTAACAACTGTTGACCATAAAAAGATTGGGGCCATGTATATTATCTCTGCGGTTATTATGTTATTCCGTGGTGGTATGGACGGTTTAATGATCCGTGCACAGTTAACATTCCCTGAAACAACTTATTTAAACGCTGAACACTATAACGGAATCTTCACAACACATGGTACAGTTATGATTCTTTTCATGGCGATGCCATTCGTTATGGGATTAATGAACCTTGTAGTACCATTACAAATTGGTGCTCGTGACGTTGCATATCCGTTCTTAAATGCTTTAAGTTTCTGGTTATTCTTTGTCGGAGCAATGTTATTCAACATCGCTTTCGTAATCGGTGGTTCTCCAGACGCTGGGTGGACTTCTTACTTCCCAATGGCAGGTACAGAGTTTACTTCTGGTGTAGGAAATAACTACTACGCAATTGCATTACAGATTTCAGGTCTCGGTACGTTAATGACAGGTATTAACTTCCTTGTTACTATCTTAAAAATGCGTACACCTGGTATGACTTTAATGAGAATGCCAATGTTTACTTGGTCAATCTTAATTACAACAATTATCATTATTTTCGCTTTCCCAGTATTAACAGTTGCTCTAGCATTAATGACATTTGACCGTCTATTCGATGCTCACTTCTTTACGATGGCGAGCGGCGGTATGCCAATGTTATGGGCCAACCTATTCTGGGTATGGGGTCACCCTGAAGTATATATCGTTATTTTACCGGCATTCGGTATTTTCTCTGAAATCATTAGTACATTCTCACGTAAACGTCTATTCGGTTACAGTGCGATGGTATACTCAATGGTTGCAATTTCTTTACTAAGTTTCGTCGTATGGCTTCACCACTTCTTCACGATGGGTGCAGGTCCAGCGGTTAACTCATTCTTCTCGATTTCGACAATGGCGATTTCGATTCCAACCGGGGTTAAGATCTTTAACTGGTTGTTTACACTGTATAAAGGACGTATTCGTTTTACAGTTCCAATGCTTTGGTCATTGGCATTTATTCCAAACTTCGTAGTCGGTGGGGTTACAGGGGTTATGCTTGGTATGGCAGCAGCTGATTATCAGTACCATAACAGCTACTTCCTAATCGCTCACTTCCACTACGTATTAATCGCAGGTACAGTATTCGCTATGCTTGCTGGATTCACATTCTGGTATCCAAAAATGACTGGTCATATGTTAAATGAACGCCTAGGTAAATGGACATTCTGGATCTTTATGAGCGGATTCAACATCTGTTTCTTCCCAATGTACTTCTTAGGTTTAGACGGTATGACTCGTCGTATGTACACTTACTCTGAAAGTCTTGGATGGGGATGGCTAAACCAAATCGCATCTGTTGGTGCGGTAATGATGGGTATCGGCTTCCTACTTCTTTGCTACAACGTAATTTGGAGTGCTCGTCACGGTGAACGTGACACAACTGGAGATCCATGGGACGGCCGTACACTTGAATGGGCAACTCAATCTCCTGTACAACATTACAACTTCGCGAAACTTCCTGAAATCAAAGAAGCTGATGCTTTCTGGTACATGAAAAAACGCGGAGAAACAGTTACACCAGCAGCAGAAGACATCAAACCAATTCACATGCCAAGTAACTCTGGTGTGCCTATTATTGCGTCTGGATTCTTCGGTCTTGCAGGTTTCGCATTAGTATTTAGCTGGTTCTGGCTTGCAGCAATCGGCGGCATTGGTATTTTAGCTTGCTTAATCTATCGTTCATTCGATTACGATGAAGGTTACTATATTAGTGTAGATGAAATTAAAAAATCAGAACATGTAGCATGAGAGGTGAAATGATATGGCGGCTTTAGATAAAAGCTTACCTTTGGAATATCAATCCGAACAAAGCAGATTGAATATCCTAGGATTCTGGATTTTTCTTGGGGCTGAAATTATGCTGTTCGCAACACTTTTCGCCTCTTATCTAGTACTTGCTGGTCGTACGGCAGATGGCCCAACACCAGCACAACTGTTTGAACTTAAAACGCTTTTAATTCAAACATTACTACTTTTAACAAGTAGTTTCACATGTGGTATCGTGATCCACGAAATGCGTAAGCACAACCAAAAAGCAATGCTTGGATGGTTCGTCCTTACATTACTTTTAGGTGCAGGCTTCCTATTCTTCGAGATCGAAGAGTTCATTATGTATATTGGTGAAGGCGCAACAATTCAAACAAGTGCTTTCCTATCTGGATTCTTCGTTCTTCTTGGAACGCACGGAGCCCACGTAACAGGCGGTATCATTTGGGCAATTTGTGTTATTATCCAAATTTTAAAACGAGGTTTAACACCAGTTACAGCTCGTAAAGTATTCATTATCAGCTTATACTGGCATTTCCTTGATTTAGTTTGGGTCTTTATTTACACACTAGTTTACTTGAACGGGATGGTGGCGTAAATGGGTCAAAATAACAATCAAGCAAATGGGCATGCGCATAGCGGATTCCCTTGGTCACACGTTTTCGGATTTATTTTATCGCTTGCACTAACGTTTCTAGCGTTATACGTGGCACTTTATACAAACCTGCCACTATCAACGATCTTAACTACCATTATCATAATGGCTGTTGCGCAAGCGTTGTTACAATTAATTATGTTCATGCATTTAAAAGAAGGAGAAGGAAGAGTTCAAGTTCTTACTATGATTTACAGTTTCTTCGTTGCAACTGCAACAGTTGGTTTAACTGTATGGATCTTCTTCTCAATGTAATGTACATGAAAAAGACTGCTGAGATTCCTCAGCAGTCTTTTTTTATTCCCTCCCCTATTACATCCACATTACGGAATTAACAACAGAATCATGAAAAATATACTTATTATGACAAATGTTAAGAAAAATCTTTCTTTATGAAATCGAATCCATATGCGTTGCTTTTCTACCTATTATATGGCTAAATAGGTACTATATTTATTTGAAGGGAGAGAACGCAATGGAACATCACACTTCTGTTCTATCACTTATGGTTGTCGTTGCAATCGCGTTTTTCGTTCCCCTTTTGTTACAACGCTTTAAATTAAAAGCACTTCCTGTCGTTGTTGCAGAAATCATCGCAGGAATCTTTGTAGGTAAAAGTGGATTTAATATTATTGAGCCAGATATGTGGCTTCAAGTCTTATCGACACTAGGATTTATCTTTCTTATGTTTTTAAGCGGTTTAGAAATTGATTTTTCTATCTTTAAACAAAAAGGGAAAAAGAACACGACAAACGAACCAAACACATTCCAAGCAGCAAGTATTATCTTCTTATTTATTTTCATCCTATCTTATGCCCTATCACTACTATTCGTATGGCTAGGATTTGTAGATAATGCAATGTTTATGACTTTAATCATTTCAACAATCTCTTTAGGTGTTGTCGTACCAACACTAAAAGAGAATAACTTAGGAAAAACAGCAATTGGACAAATCATTTTATTAGTCGCTGTTATTGCGGATTTAGTTACAATGATTTTACTCGCTGTATTCGTCGGATTAAATTCCGAAAGCGGCCAAAGCATGTGGCTTCTTCTTCTTCTATTCGGCGCTGGTATTGTTATTTACTTCGTTGCAAAACGTTTTAAAAACATTCCATACTTGGATAACTTAAAAGCTGGGAGTGTACAAATTGATACACGAGCTGTTTTTGCACTCATCTTAATATTAGTTGGGTTATCTGAATCCGTTGGAGCTGAAAATATTTTAGGCGCCTTCTTAGCGGGTGTACTCGTATCATTATTATCACCAAATGAAGATATGGTTGAAAAACTGGATTCTATCGGATACGGTTTCTTCATTCCTATTTTCTTCGTAATGGTTGGTGTAAATTTAGAGGTTTGGTCTATTTTTAAAGAGCCTTCTAGTATGCTAATGATTCCAATTCTAATTGTAGGACTCTTTATCTCAAAACTGTTACCATCACTCGTTTTACGAAAATGGTATCCACGTAATATCGTACTGGGGAGTGCCATCTTATTAACATCGACACTTTCTTTAGTTATTGCAGCTGCACAAATTGGTGAAAAGCTAGGGATCATCAGTCCAAGTTTATCTGCTTCCCTTATTTTAAGCGCAGTTATTACTTGTATTTTTGCGCCTATATTATTTAAAAAGATGTTCCCAAAAGTAGAAACGCCAAAACCAAAAGTTTCTATTATTGGTGCGAGCAGAATTACCCTTCCGTTATCACTTGATTTAAAACGAGAAGATTATGACGTAACACTATATATGATGCGTCAAAACAAAATAAACGATGAGGAAGCAAAATCACATGACTTCCCTATCGTGAAATTAGATGACATCACAATCGCATCGTTAACTGAACAAACAGCCTTTCATGCAGACCGAGTTGTTGTTGCAACAAGTGATGATGAGCAAAACTTACTATTAGCAGAACACGCAAAAGAACTAGGTGTTGAACATGTTATTGCAAGTGTAGAAGATCCACTTCTACAAGAAAAAGCAACACAAGAACATATCGCCGTATTCTCAACAATTAACTCTACACGTATTCTATTACGTGCGCTAATTGATAAACCGAGTCTCGTTCGCTTAATTACAACAGCAAACGAAACAGTCCGTGAAGTTGAACTACGGAGCAATAAATATAACGGCGTTGCACTTCGTCGCCTTCCGTTTTTAGGTGATGTACTAGTCATTCAAATTTATCGTGGAAATAAAGCATTAATCCCACATGGTGATACAAGACTACAACACGGTGATACATTACTTGTAACAGGCTCAAAAGAACATATCGATACACTAAAAAACATATTAGAATAAAAAAATGCCCCTCACATAATTGAGGGGCATTTTTTTTCATTTCATATGGTAAAATGTTACTATCACATATTATGAGGATGGATTACATTATGTCTATTATAACTTTAGCTCTCTTATTATTAGCCGAAATACTCGTGGCCATTATTCTCATCGGTGTTAGTATTGAAATTTGTAGTTACGGATGGAAAAAGTCAAATAGAATAAAATACTCTTGCCTCTTACTTTCACTCCTTCTCGGAACCACTAGCATACTCGGACTTTTCGCTGCACCTGCCTATTTCTTTATACAATTAACAGAAAAAGCGTTATAAGAAAGGATGTTAATATGATTACCGTGAAAAATATTGATGGATCTGAAACTTACGTATTACGTCAAAAAATTTTGCGCCCGAGTCAAACATTAGCAGATTGTAAATACCCTTCCGACTATGAAACAGACAGCTTTCACTTAGGAGCATTTATAAATGATAAACTGATTAGTATCGCTTCCTTCTCAAAAGAAATATATCCTGACCTACCTACAGGTATTCATTACCGTCTACGAGGAATGGCCACATTACCTGAATTTCGAAACAACCACGCTGGAAGCTCCTTAATTCAGAAAGCAGAACAAATCTTACAAGAGCGTCAAGCAAATATATTATGGTGTAATGGCCGAATTACTGTAGCTGACTATTACAAGCGCTTAGGCTTCCAAGAACATGGTGAAATCTTTGAAATTGAACCAATTGGCCTTCATAAAGTACTGTATAAAAGAATATAAGAAAAGCTTTCCTATGGGAAAGCTTTTCTTATATTTCAATCTTCACTTTTTATTTTTTTCATATATATGTATATAAACAGACTAGGAACTAAAAAACAGGCTAACATAATAAGTCCTGTCATACTAATCATAGCCATCAAGTTTAAAAAATAAGTCCGATGCCTTTTGGCATCGGACTTATTTTTTAAAACTTGAGAGTAGAA